>JBEIPT010000484.1:0-2678 GCA_040376895.1 Lysobacteraceae bacterium
CACCGGCGCATGCGAATGAACCGGGTGTCTGGTATGCCGGTACTTCGCCGCAGGGTTTGTTCCGCAGCGAGGATGGGGGTGATACGTGGTCGGAGTTTTCGACGATCAACGATGATCCGTCGTTCCGTCGCTGGTTCGGCAGCCAGCAGGACGGCACGCCGGATGGCCCGAAGTTGCACTCGATCATCATTGACCCGCGTGATCCGAAACATCTGTATTTCGGGATGTCGGGCGGTGGGGTGCATGAAACCCGCGATGGTGGTTCGACATTCACCACCTTGATCGACGGGCTGGAAGTGGTGGGTGGGTTCGACGCGTCCGATCCGAGTTTCCATGACCCGCACTGCATCCGCATGTGCCCGAGCAACCCGGATCGACTGTATCAGCAGAATCACTGCGGCATCTTTCGGCTGGATCGGCCGGGCTCACGCTGGGAGCGGATTGGCAAGCGCATGCCGAAGCGTGTGGGCGACATTGGCTTTCCGATGGTGGTGTGCCCACACAATGACCAGACTGCGTGGGTGTTTCCGATGGATGGCTCCGACGTGTGGCCGCGGGTGTCGCCGGGCGGCAAGCCCGCTGCGTATGTCACCCATGATGGCGGCCGCAACTGGACACGCCAGGATGTGGGCCTGCCGGCCGACAAGGCCTGGTGGACGGTGAAGCGCCAGTCGATGTCGGTCGATTCCCTGCCCGCCACCGGCGTGTATTTCGGCACCAGCAGCGGTGAGTTGTGGGGTAGTCGCGATGGCGGTGCGAAGTGGTCGCTGATCGCGCGCAACCTGCCCGAGATCTACGCTGTCGAAGCGTTTGTGGTGTAGCGCAGGCATGCGTGTCGGTATTCCCAGCCCGCTGGTGTCGTATACCGGGAGCCCGGAGGTTCAGGCTTCCGGTGCCGATCTGGGTGCGTTACTGGTTGATCTGGATCGGCGTTTTCCCGGCATCCGCTTTCGGATGCTGGATGAGCAGAATCGTTTGCGCCGGCACATTCGCATCTTCGTGAATGGGACGCAGACGTTTGCGCTGGATCATCCGCTTGCCGAACAGGACGAGGTGTTCATCGTTCAGGCGTTGAGTGGGGGTTAGTGATGCCAAAACGTTTGCGGTACCAAGGCGCCAGATTCGGGCCCGACTTGGGTTGATCGGTTTCGGGTAAACCCTGTTCCAGCAGGAAATCATAGGCATCCGGTTGGTCCAGTTCTGCGGCCCGACTCAAGGCCAGTGATGCCGATTCAGGGTCGTTCGCGAAAGCCTGATGGAACAGCTGCGGGCACTCACGCCGCACACGCTTGATGAACTTCAGATCCACCGGACCGAACCCCCGAAGCGATCGGATCGCCGCTTCGGGCGGTGCGGCACAGATTGCTGATCTGGATTGGGACGGCAACTCGAGATAGGTGCGGACAGTGAACCGGAACGTTTGGGGTGTGGCAAACGGGACGACGTTTGGGCCAGCCATCGACCCCAATGACCGCGCGCCGCGAGTCACCAGCAATCGAATCGCCGATTCATGGCCAAAGCGCTGCGACAGGCCAAGCGGGGTCACCCCGGGTGCACAGTTCGAATCGACCAGCGCGTAGTTGTGGTCCAGAAGTATTTCAAGCCCATCGGCCCAGCCGTTGATGGCCGCGGTGCAGATTGCTGTGGAAGGTGATGGATGGCGGATACCCGCTGTCGTGCCCTGACGCAGCGTCGCTGCCAGACCTCGTGCGTGTTCGTTCTCCATTGCTACATCGAAGGCTTGCGCTTGTGCCATCGACTGAAACTCCGGACTACGGGCTTCCGCCGCGTTCGCGCGTGATGGCGAGCGCGGCTTCAGGATCCAGCGCCGAAGTTCCTCCGCACCGATGTGTCCAATGACGGAGGTGAGCAGACTCGCAGATCGTTGCATGTCCGCGCTCAGTGCAATCTTGCGCAAAGCACTTTCGTGCCAAAACACCAGCACGAATCGATCGCCGGAAGGATCGTTTGGTTCGTCCGCGTTTGAGTCTCTTTCGACCAACTGTGCCTGGATGATCTGCAATTCAGGACTGGGGCAATCTGTGGTCTGGCACTGGAGCGATTGCACGTGCTGCCGCAGTTGCCAGTCTGTGCGGTGCGCTTCCGTCCCGGAATCGACGGCCCGCTCGAACAGGTAGATGTGCTCTGCGTGCTCGGAATAATCCAGGAACTGTTCCACCGGGAACCTGTAGTCGCGAGCCGAGAGTTGAACCCAAACCGGATCAATCTGCTGGTCCCACCCTGTCTTCAGCTCCACCGCCATCACGCTGGCTGCCAGGGAGAGGCCAACGAACAGCAACGACAGAAGCACTGGGAGGCGCCTTGGGTACCTCTGAACACTGTCAGTGGAGCATGGCTTCTGATCGGGCAATACCCGGCAAAATGGACGCGCGGACAGTGATGATGTTCTGGCCACCTGCGTCGAGGCGCCGCTCACGGTCAATCGTCGCTCGGCAAGGTGCTGGCAACCGGGTCACGCGGCGCCAGCGAAACATCGAACGACAACCACGACAGCAGCAATTGCACGCCCAATAACACTGGCAGCGCGGCGAGCATGACCGTACCGGCAGATGCGGTGACGCCGGACGCGATGGATCGCTCCCAGGCCCAGATACCGATGCCGGCTCCGAACAACAGCAGCAATGGGCCCAGCAGCAGTTCCACCGACGCCACCGAGA
>JBEIPT010000040.1:0-14354 GCA_040376895.1 Lysobacteraceae bacterium
ACCGTAAGGGCTTGGGCGCGATCCTGTTCGATCACCCATACCTGCCAATCCGAACCACGACGCTGCAGGGCTTCGAGGGGCACCACCAGCACATCCGGCAGCGACAGCACGGTGATTCGCGCATCGACCTGATAACCATGGCCCAACTTCGTTGCTGGCTCCTTGAGCTGCAGGATCACGCGGACTCGCCGTTCCTCCACACCCAGGGCCGATATTTTCAATTCACCGAGTGGTTCGATCCGACTCACTTCGGCAGCGAGCGGCGGACCACCCCAGGCCTCGATCGTTGCCCGGGCCCCGACCTCCATGTCCGCGGCCTCCTGCGACAGGAACTCGGCAACCACTTCCAATTGTTGGGTGTCCCCGAGTTCGAGCAATGGGGTGCCGGTGGCCACCGACCCCGCACTTTCCTGCCATCGCCGCAACACCACGCCATCGACGGGCGCCATGAGTTCCAGCACATGGTCGCCGGCACGTGTGTTCCAGCTTGCGTTGACTTGCGCTTGGCGGAGACTGGCCCGGGTTGCAGCCAGTCTCGCTTCGGCTTCGCGCTCGGCAGCACGGACCGCCGTGAGCTCTCGTTCCGGGATCAGTTTTTGCTCCAGCATCCGTTCACTGCGGGCGCGCAGGTCGCGCGCCGAACTGGCTGCAGCCTCGGCCTGGTTGACTTGTGCCCGTGCCGTATCGACGGCGGCATCCGCCATCGCAGAAGCTCGGGGATCCAGTGGTGTGCTGGCTAGTGGCGATAGTCGTGCGATGACCTGGCCGGCTGTGATGGCATCACCGGGCTCGAGTTCGATTCGCGAGAGCGTGCCTGGCACCGGCGCACTGATCAGGTACAGCTCCCGGACTCGGGCAAAACCCTGATCAATCCGCTGCACCTCGAGTGCCTGGCGGCGCACTTCGACCGTGCGCACAGGGCGCGCCTGCGGCCACCACGCCCATGTGAACAAGGTGATGGCGACCGCGGCGATGCCGGAACCGAAGATCAAGGTGCGCTGGCGGGCATTCATGGCGTAGATCACTCCCGGGACTTCAGGCTTTCAACCAGATTGATGGCATCCACTTCGCGCCGGACAAGCAGCGCTGCGGCGATGATTGCCCCCAGCACGATCGCAGCGGCCGTGGCATAGGCACCCGACTCGAAACGCGCCGGGAACGTGAACAGATCGGTGGCCATCGCCTGCAGAAACTGCATCGCGAACCAGTGGCCCAGAAACACACCTAACGGCAGTGCCACCAGCGTGAGTGCACCGATTTCGGCCAGCAGCACATAGGACACTTCGCGGCGACTGAATCCAAGCACCTGCAGGGTCGCCAGATCGCGGCGCTGTTCCGCGAGGGTGACGGAACTGGTCGCAAACGCGATGCCTACAGCCATCAATACGGCGAAGGTCACGAAGATCCCGGTCATCACACCGGCCCCTTCCTTGAATGTGCGTTGCAGTGAGTCACGCGCCCGCGCCAGGTCGCTCACGCCGGCAATCCCGGGCGTACCGCGTACGGCTTCATGGAATGCTTCCCGATACAGCGGATCGATACGGACGTGAACGCCGCCGATGCGGCCGGGTTCGCGCAAGAACTCACCCAGCACGTCGAGGTCAAGATAGGCATTGTTGCCGACCGCCACGGTCACCACTGCCAGCACCGGCAATTCCAGCTGCACCTGATGCCCGCGGGTGATGGCGACCTCGATCCGGTCGCCGACGGTCGCTCCGAGTTGGGTCGCGAGTCCGCGGGTGATCACCAGCCCGTCGTCGCGAACGGCAAACGGCGCACCGTTGTAATCGACCAGTCGCTCAAGGCTGGCGCCCTTGACCAGCCCGACCAGGGCTTCGTCGGCTTCCCGGTTGCGGAAGCGGAACACCGCCGGCACGGTTCGGAACGGCTCGGCTTCGAGCACGCCGGGTAGTCGTCGCAGGGCCTGCCAGTCATCGCGGCCCTGCGCTTCGATCAAGGTCAGACTGAAATCCTGGCGGCGCGTGCCTTCGAACGTGATGGCAAGCAACTGGTCGATCGCAATCGGGAACTGGCGCGCCAGGATCAGCAAGGACAGGGCACACACCACACCGAAGATGGTCGTCAGCGAACGCCTTGGAAAACCGATGATCCGGCGCAGGACCACACGGGTGAGTGCATCGAATTGGCGCGAGAACATCTCGGCGCCGCGCCAGCCGTGCTTGAACGCCGGAGGAGGAGGTGGCATCAGTGCCTGTGCCGCGCTCAGGCGCAATACCCGACGGATCGCGTTGACGCAGCCGGCAGCACCGGCCAGTGACGCGACGCCCGCAGCAATGGCCCAGGCCGAAAGATCTGTCGCAAACGGCAGATCGGGCAGGCGATATACCGTGAGATAGAGCTTGGCCATCATCTGGCCCAGTCCCTCGGCCAGCACCGCCCCGGTGACGAGGCCCAGCAGCACCAGCACCAGTGCCATGCCGAGGTAGCCGGTGGCCACTTCCCAAGCGCGAAAACCAAACGCCTTGAGCAGCCCGATATTCGATCGCTCGGCTTCCACCAATCTCGTCAACGCGACATTGAGCAGGAATGCCGCGACCGCCAGAAACGCCGGTGGAATCAACGTGGCCATGGTCGCCAACTGATCGAGTTCCTGGTCGAGGAACCGGGCCGAGGGAATCCGATCCCGGCCCTGAGCCGGCTGCGCGCCATAACCGCCGAGCAAATCGTCGAGTGCCCGCTTGAGCAGCCCGATGTCGGCATCGACCGACACGCGCAGCACCAGGTCATTGAATGCGCCTCCGAGATCGGCGGCCTGCTCCAGCGCCCGACGCGGCATCCAGATCAATGCGTATCGATCCGGCTGCGGGAACAATTGCCCGGGAGGGCTCACGAACACGAATTCAGGCGAGTTGGCGATGCCGACGATCTCGAGGCGTTCGCGACCACCACGGATGGTCGCGATCAAACCATCACCCGGCTGCAGCGCATGAGCATCGGCAAATGCTTCATTGAGCACCACCTCACGCCGGCCACCCGTCTCATCCGGCCAGCGTCCGCGCACCAGCCACGGCCGGTTGACGCGTGTCCGTTCGGCGTCGTCGATCGACATCAGCCGGGCGGTCATCTGCTCGGTGATTCCGGGCAATTCGAGCAAGGCTGGCGCCGCGACCCGGGCCTCCACGTCCTGCACGCCGGGTAGTGCCTGAATTCGGTCGGTCAGCCGCAATGGCGCACGGACCAGATGAACCTGCAGATCGGATAGACGCTTGTCGAGGTAGTACCGGTCGCGGGCATCGGCGAGTGATGTCTTCATGCCGAGTGACGAGACCAGCAAGCCAACACCGATGGCGAGCAGCGCGACGACCGCCAGCGATTGTGCGCGCATGCGCCAGAGGTCGCGGAACAGTTTGCGCGTCAGCGGCCGCATGGGTTCACCAATGCAGATCCGCCGGCTGTGCCCGTTTCGGGTTGTGTGCGATCTCGCGAATGCGTCCGTCGGCAAAGTGGATCACACGATCGCCCAGGCGCGCGATGTCGGCGTTGTGCGTGACGATCATCAACGTGGTCCCGAACTTGTAGTTCGCCTGCATCAGCGCTTCGAGTGTCATCACGCCGGTTTTCAGGTCGAGCGCACCGGTCGGTTCGTCACAGAACAGCATCCTTGGGCGTTTGGCGAGCGCACGGGCAATCGCCACGCGCTGTTGTTCGCCACCCGACAGTTGTGCCGGAAAATGACTGCCCCGGTGCGCGAGTCCGACCATGGCCAAAGCCTCATCGACGGGCAATGGCGATTGTGCGATGTCAGTCACGAGCTCGATGTTCTCGCGTGCGGTCAAACTGGGGATCAGGTTGTAGAACTGGAAGATGAAGCCCACCCAGGTGCGACGGTAAGCGGTGAGTTCGCGTTCGTCCATGCCCTGCAGGTTTCGCCCGGCAAACTTGACCGAACCCTGGGTCGGCACATCCAGGCCACCGAGAATATTCAGCAGCGTGGATTTACCGGAGCCAGAGGGACCGAGCAGAATCACCACCTCGCCTTCGGCGAGATCGAGGTCGATGCCACGCAGCGCGTGGACCGCGCTCTCGCCATGCCCGAACACGCGAGTGAGTGCCCGCACTTCGAACAACGGTACCTTCGCTTGCACGTCGACACTCAAGCGGATGGGCTCCGGTTCTTGGGGAAAGGATGTTGGCAGGCCTGAAGCAAGCCGTACCGGGCTCCTTCAGACGCACCAGGTCCGACAAAGTTCCTGCACGGTGCCGTCTCGATCAACGCCTGGCTTGGAACGGCTGTTCCTCGTACGGCTGCACCACCACGAAACCGTTGCCCTTGAATGCCATCTGGACCGACTCGCCGCTGGTGCGCCCGAGCAAGGTCTTCAAGCTGATATCGGTCTTGAACTCTGGTTCAAGATTGGACGACCACGCCACGGTGGCGTTGGGATCTGTGTAGACCGGGCTTTCCGGTTTCACGCGCAGCGTCAGCGGCCGACCATGAGTGGTTACGGCGACCAGGCCCTTGCCCTGAAGTTGCAAGTTGAACAGCCCGCCGGCGACCATGCCGGAGAGCTTCCGCGTCATGCGGATATCCCACTGGATGCCGTCCTCGAATGCGAGCAGGTCGCTGCCGTTGACGGTGATGGCATCACCCTCGAGTCTGATCAGCGTGATGCGTTTGCCACCCTCGGCCAGATAGAGACGGCCACTGCCGATGCACTTGGTCAGCTTGGCGCCTTCACCAGTCAACATTTCCTTGAAGAATCGCGATGCACCATGTTCGAACGCACCTTCGCGTTCGAACTTCAGCCCGCCCCGATACGCAACCATCGCACCGGCCTTCATCCAGACTCGCTGGTTGTAAAGCTTGACCTCGAGAATCCGTTCGTTCTCGAGCTCCCAAGGCTGGTCACTCTCGGTGTCACCGGTTTCGGCAAGGAATTCCTTCAGTGTCTTTGCGGTCATGATCGTCCCTCAGGCGGCCGGCGGTGGTGGTGGCGGTGCCATCGGCGGACCCGGTGGTGCCGGTGGCGGCGGACCCATGTTCGCGGCGGCCACTGCTGGCTTCTTGCCGCGGCGCATCCACCAGACCAGCGCAATCGCCAGAGCCACGATGCTGACGCCGAGGAGTGGCCGATAGAAGATCCAGGCCGCGCCGATGGTCATCAAGGACAGGAACATCGACAACACGGCACTGATCAGGGCCACGCCCTTCTCGGCGAGATTGCCCAGGAACGGCAGGATGTCGAACAGTCGGCTCACCGGGGCGAAGATGGTGCCCAGACCAATCCACATGATGAACGCGCCGACCGCGCGCAGAATCCACGTGATCATGCTGTTGCGGTCCTGAGCGGCCTTGAACATCTGGTCGGCGGATTGTTTGCCGCGTTCCACGAGCAGGATCGTGCGACCGTTGCTGGTCTTGTAATGCTCGAGCCGATCACCCGATTGGCGGGCGACAAAGCTGTAGTCCGCTTCCGGCTGGAAACTGAACCGCACGCGCATATCGCCGACCTGCGGATCTTTCGGGTTGGCGCCCAGGTAGAACTCGTTGTCGCTGATGCGCTGGAATTCGCCGAACGTGTCCGGAAACTCGATTGCCAGTCCCACGTTCACGCTTGCCCAGCCGCTGAGTTCTTCGCGTGCACCGGCGCCGAGCGTAAACGCACCCACGGTCGCGTTGTCACTCTGGAATCGTTCGCTGCGGATTGGCCAATCGGTGGGATTCTCGTGCCCGTCGGTTCGATAGAACGAGCTGGAGTCGACCTGATCGTCGTCCCAGTCGGTGTGATACGAGTAAGTGGTGCGCGTTTCCGTGCCGCCGCCGGTCTTGTTGACCGTTTCGCGCTTTTCTTTCTCGACCCATTGGTACATTTCGACTTCGCGCTTCAGGGCAAGGGCTTGCACGGTGACGCCGGTGATCGGATCAACTGGGTCAGTATCCGCTTCCACCAGGCCACTCATGTGCACGAGTTTGCCCTCCTTGCCGACATCCAGCGATTCGGCGACTACGCTGACGACGGACTTCGCGCCCTCGGAAAGCGATTTGGCGACCGACACGGCGCGACCTTCATTCATCCACAGCAGCGGGAATGAGCCAACGAACATCACGAATCCGAAGATCATGCCCTTGATGGAATTGCCGAACCGACTGCCAAAGCCTTGTTTGGTGACAACCGAAAACTGATCGGACATTGTGTGCTCCCCGGAAACTGGCCAATAGTGTTGCGTCGACGATTCGCGAGTGTCCCCCAGCGGCGGGTCGAGGGCAAGGTCGGCCTGGCGCGGGTGCCTGCTAAACTGACGTATTCCCCATTGCCGATGCCGCCAATGCGCCACCTTGTGTTGTTGTCATCTGTTGCCCTGTTGGCGGCCTGTCAGACCGGGCGGCGATCCGAGCCGATGACGGCCGACGCTGCAGCAGACCTCGATACACGGGTCGCTGCGGTGGTCTCGTGTATCGATGCGCCACGGGTCCCTGTCGAATTTACGCCGCCGAGTTGCGCGTATTTGCCGGCGTCGACCCATTTTCTGCCCGCCAACGAAGCGTATGCCGTGTTGTGGATGCAGTCGGCGTACGAGTCCGAGGCAGTCATCGCAAGCCTCTACGGCGCTGCCGGCAATCAACTCGATCAAGCCCTGGCCGATCAAGGCCATGCTCTGGCAAACAGCGAACTTGCGCACTCGGCCGACGGCAAACCACCGGCCATCATCGTCGATATCGACGAGACGATCGTCGACAACGACGCGTTCAATGCACGCGGCCTGGCGAAACGGATCGACCGCTTTGACGAAAGCTTCTTCGACTGCTGGGGCGCCGAGCAGAAGGCGCGTGGATATCCTGCGGCGGTGAAGTTGTTGAACGAGGCACAAGCCCGTGGTGCCACCGTGTTCTATGTCACGAACCGGCGTGAAAACCAGCGGAAACCCGTGGTCGAGACTTTGCAACGCGAAGGGTTCCCAGTGCGCGCCGACGGCGCCAATGTGGTGTTCCGCAAGTTTGCCGGTACCAACGACGACGGCAGCCGTGAAAAGGGGCCGCGTCGGCAATGTGTGGCCAGCCAGTTCCGGGTAGCCATGATGTTCGGCGACAACCTGGGTGATTTCATCGATCACGTGCACCTGCCGCCCGCAAAACGAGAGACACTGGCCGCGCGCGAAGGCGCCGAGGGTCACTGGGGCCGTGACTGGTTCATGTTGCCGAATCCGGTGTACGGCAGTTGGCTGGCGGTGATGCAGAGTTTTCATGCGGACGGCCAACCTGCCGAATCCGATCGTGCGCGCAACCTGGAAACCTGGGTCGACCCGCAATTGCCCGACGCCGCCACCGGCACCGTCCAAGAATCCTTCGAAAGCGAGCGCGAGCCAAAATGAGCCTGACCCGCAATACCAGCATCCCCGTAACCGACCGCCTGATCTTCGCGCTCGACGTGCCCACACGCGACGAAGCCCTGGCCTGGGTCGACCGACTGGGTGATTCCGTCACGTTCTACAAGATCGGCATGGAACTGCTGACCAGTGGTGACTACTTCACGGTAATCGGCGAGTTGGCTGCGCGCGGCAAAAAAGTGTTCGTTGATCTGAAGTTCTTCGACGTGCCGGCCACGGTCGCTTCGGCAGTCAAAGGCCTCACGCGTTATCCGGTCGACTTCTGCACCATCCACGGCAACAACGCCATGCTGGAAGCGGCCGCTGCAGTGAAGGGCAACATCAAGCTCCTCGGTGTGACCGCACTGACCAGCCTCGACGACCGCGACCTCGCCAGCCTCGGCTTTCAATGTGCCGCCGAAGATCTGGTCCTGTCGCGTGCACAAGCGGCACTGGCCGTGGGCTGCGACGGTGTGGTGTCGTCCGGACTCGAAGTGCCGGCATTGCGCGCAGGCGTGGACGGCAAACTGATCGTGGTCTGCCCGGGCATTCGTCCGGTCGGCAATGTCGACGACCAGAAGCGCACGGTGGATGTGGCCGAGGCCTTCCAGAGTGGTGCCGACTACATCGTCGTGGGCCGTCCGATCCGTCAGGCCGCCGATCCGGCCGCTGCCGCCGCCGCCATTCAGGCTACAATCGCGCAGTGTTTTGCGACCTGACCGGGTCGTTTTCAATAAAATCAACAACTTAGTGATTTTACCTAAAGTATTGCATTAGCAGTGCGGGCTAAGCTATTCTTTGTCCATGCGTTGGACCACAATAACAACACGATAGCCAAAACAAGATAGCGCCCCGCTTCCCCCTCCGGCTTAGCCGGTCCCATCAGATGATCCACGGATCATCTGATTTTTTTTGGGCGATCGGAAAACATCGCGCTGCCCGGTGGTCACCGGACCGCCGACATAGTTGAAATGCCGAGCAAGGCTGCGCACGCACCAGCCGCAAACCACTCGCCGAAGCACACAGCCCGCGCCAGCAGACTTGAAAACAAGAGCTGCAACGAGCTTTGCCGCAGGCCTTCGGTATCCACCGAGCCAAACACCAGTAAGAGCCAGCCCAGCGCAATCAGTGGCAACACGGCCAAACTTCTGTGCACCAGGAACTGTTGTGTTCGCATTCGAGGTCTCCCGGTTCAGCGACGAAACCGCCGCAGGAATTCCGACAGAACCGGTGGGTCGGCGCGGCGCAGAAACAGTGCTTGCTGGTCGAGTTGTTCCGCAAGTCCACCCAAATCGTTGTCGCGGATGTTGCCCGCCACCGGTGACTTTTCCCCCGAGCTGTACAGCAGACTGCCGCTGATCTTGCCGGCAGACCAGCCTTCGCCTTGCGGATCGATGTGCAGCGACTGAGTCACGATCAATCGAAGTGCGGAAGCAGCGAGATCTTGCGCCTGGGTTTGCCCCAGGTCGCGTGTGGCCATTGCGATCAAGCGGCGTAGCGCCGACTCGATGGTTGATCCATGCAAGGTGGTCAGCACCAGGTGGCCCTGATTTGCAGCACGCAGCACTTCCGCCGCCGATGCCTGATCACGAACCTCACCAAACAGCAGAATCGTGCCGCCATCCGGTGAGGTTGGATAGGCACGAAGCGCCGTGCGAATTGCCGTGACATAAGCGAGCGCGGGATCGGCTTCCGGATCAATTTCGGTCTGCACACATTTGCCGCGACCAAACCAGCCGTGCAGCGGCATTTCGATAGGATCCTCGATGGTGGTCATGTAGCCCCCGAAACGCCGCAAGCGGCTCGCACCAATCGACGCCAGCGTCACACTTTTGCCCGAGCCGGTTGGTGCGACCACCAGGATCAAGCCGCCTTGACACAGCTCCTCGGCACGAAACAGGTCTGCCCACAGATGCGGCAAAGTGAGTTCGCTCAAATCGGGAACAGCCGCGGGCATTCGACGTAGAGCGGTCATCACACCATCGCGACAGCGGTAACGTTCCGCACGAAATGAAAGGTTCGTGCCAAGCTGGATGCGCAGACTGGCCGGCACGGGATAGTCGGTCAGGTGGACTCGAATCCGGTCGAGGAGTTCGGCATAGGCACTACCCGGCAATTGCCGGCGATCCGCCACGCCGATTGAACAATCTCCCAGATCAAGCGCGCCCTTGCTGTCCTGTTTCAGGTGGATGTCGCGGATTGTCGGGGGGATCTCGATCGGCGGAAAGTGGGCGGGCGTTGAGTGGGTCATCGGTCACTCGCCGAAAAATTGGATTTGATGTGGACCCGGCGAACACGATGCAGCGAGTTGCGCCAAACCAGGCAGCGCCTGCATCGCTTGTGTCTTGATGCTGACGCCATCGATACGGATCTGGTCGAATAGTGACCAACCCGACATCACCGCACGCTCGCAGGTGTCCTCACGTTGTACGGACAGGGAAATCATGAATCGTGACGAGTCAGAAGCGTCGGCCGCGATCGTCAGCGCCCCGCCAAGTGGATGCCGAAGTGTGTTGCCATCCAGCACCCACTGAGCCGGAACTCGCGAGATCAGGCTCGATGTCGAAACTCCGGCATACGACGTGGACTGTTCGAAGTCACGATGGACCAGACTTGTAACCAAGGACAACAGCTCGACCAGACCCTTGTCCTCCATATCGGCCATCGCACGACGTGCCAAAGGCAAACCCCCTGCCGTAATCAACACGCCAAGGAGCATGACCAGCAAAAGTTCCTGAAGGGTATACCCGCGCATCAGCTGCCTTCCAAGTCGAGCACGTTGCCGAGCGCCGCACATTGGTCGAGCGCAGGTGCCGGAAACACGGACTGGGTCTGCGACTTGATGATCGCGTCATTGAGCTTGATGCGTGCGTAACCTCGCCACGTCTGCGGCAGCAAGGTCCGGCATTCGGTTCGGTTCAGGTCCGACAAGCGGATCCAGAATGCAAATGGGCCGTTGCCCAATGCACTCAACGGACGGTTCAACGGAGTCCGAAGCGCCGACACTTCACCACCCGACCAGATCAATCGATTCGCAGGCACCAACCCGGCGATGGCAGCGGTACTCAGACTGGCATAACCGTCTGGCTGAAGTGACAACTGCCTGCGCGCCAGAGCGCTGGCGCGATGGATCAGTTCGAGGGTCTGACTGGCTTGACGTCGTTGTTCCAACAAACCGGCTACAGAGAACAACCCAGCGCCAATCGAAGCCGTCAACGCAAGAGCCAGAGCGAACTCGAGCATGCCGCTGCCACGCAGTGTATTGGGAATCGCCATCGTGTCGCTCCGCTGCTTGATCCATCCGTGGAAAAGCAGGGCCATCCATGGCCCTGCAGCCTTGATTACTGATTCGTGAAAACGGCAGTGACGGTGGGTGCTGCCTGGCAGGCGGTGTCGGTCGCCGACTTCGAGAACGCAGTGCCGGCCGCACGATCCTTGATGGTCGTACTACCCACGATGATGCGTTCGAACTGGCCTTCAGTGCCAGAAACGATCTTCGAACAAGAACCGGTATCCACCGGGAACGAGATGGCATATGCACCATCGGCATTGCCACTCGGATACGTGCTGGCAGCCAACGTCACATTGCCGAGGCCAAGCGGATTCTTGATGTTGTTGCCGTTGAGCCGATTGGCCGGCAACGAAAGATTCCCTGCCAGCGTGGCGGAAACGAGACCCGTGTACGGGCCACCATTCGGGAACTCGCTTTTCACACCAACCTGGATCTGGCTCAGCAGATCCTTTGAATCGGATACCTTGCCGGCAGTCTGGCTCCACACGAAGGCAGCCAAAAGCCCGGCGGCGCCGAGCAGGATCAGGACATTGTAGAGATTGAACTCCAGGATGCTATTGCCGGCGACCTGGTTCTTGAATGGAACGGGCTTGATGGTGCGCATGATTTCCTCTTGCGGGTGGATGCCTGGTGGGCGGGTGGGACAACATTACGGTTGAAGCTCTGGAAACTGCCCGCGAAAAGCGCGCGGTTTTTCCGGCTTTCGATCATGGGATGCCGTTTTGAAGCTCCTGCACGTAATCCTGCGCGGAAAGCGTCACGGCATAGACGGCGCCGTTGATGTACAGAAACACGAGGACCAGCGCAGTCATGGTGCCGAATCGAGCCCAGGTGGACAGTCGGGAAATTCGCGTGCGCAATTGCTTCACACAGTCGGCGCCGAGGAGTTCCAATGCCTTGGTTTCGGCGTCGGCGCGGGCGTAGTCACGCAGGTTGCGCATGACATCGCGGTCGAGCAGTCCGGTATCCATCGCCTGAGCGACTGTCGCGCCCTGCATGGACAATCTCAGGATCATCTCCTCAAGATGCTGCCGAAGCCACGGAGTCGCCTCGTGGACGATGCCCTCCAACGCATGTCGCAATCCACGGCCCGAGCGCTTGAGTCCGGACAGCGCGATCATTGTCGTGGCGCCTTGATAACTCCGGTAAAGACTCCAGGGCATCAGACGTTGGTCGAGCCTCTGGCGAGTTGGCCCGATCCAAGTGGGCAAGCCAATCACCACCCGCCAACCCACCAGGATCGCTGTCAGAAGAACCCAATGACCGTGACTGGGTACGTTCTCGCTCAGCCACAGCATCGGGTGGGAAAAATCCGGCCACCGATCACGAGGGACCAGATCCAGCAAGACTTCCACCACCATTCCGGGGAGGGCGTATATAACACCCATCAGCATGAGCAGAGACGCCGCCGGTCCAGCCAGTGCGGCACGCATTTCGCCCACGATCTCACTGACATGGCGAGCGGCATCGCGAGCATTGGCGAGCCCTTCTGCGATTCGGCCGGCTTCGTCGGCAGCAAACAACATCGTGAACTCGGATGGCGGCAGATACGGCTTCAGCGCCAGGGTTGTCAGCGTCGGATTCAGTTTGAGCTCGGTGAGGATGCGCCCCAGAACCTCATGCAATCGATCACCGTCTTCCAATGCACGTTGATGCAATTCGACCAACGCCTCACGCAGTGATACACGTCGGCCTTGCGCGCAAAAATCGTGCAACTTGTCGTAAAACAGCACGCGCCGGGACGCGCTGAAATGTCGCCGTCGATGACGCCATGAATCGAAAGCCGCACGTCTTGACGGCAAGTCCAGCCAGCCACGCAAAGTGTCGGACCAATCCTCGAGGACACTGGCGATCATCGCGCCACCACCGCAACTGTGGCTTTGCGTTCCGGTAGTCGCGGTGGATGCAATGGACCAAAACGGTGCTCGACGTCAAATGGACAGGCCTGTCCGGTACACATCAGCGCAAAAGCCGAGCCGTAGGCGTTGCCAGCGGGCAGACCGAGCGAAGTCGCCAAATCACCGGAACGCCAATACTCGCGGGCCTCGCGCAAATCGCCAGCTTGAAGCAATGCGCAAAGGGCATCGTCCGGTACCAGAACTTCAGCTACCAGTCGCAATCCGGTCGCGCCACCTTGGCAGTGTGCGCAGCCCTCGTGGTTCTTGAAACGCACGTGTTCCCAGGCGACAGCCGAAGCCAGAGTCCGACGCATGCGATCAAGTTGAAGGTCAAACACGGGAATCCGCGCCTTTTGGTCTGCGCTCAGGGAACAGTGTGGGCACAACGAAGGAAGCAACCGCTGGTTACAGATAGCCCGCAAGAATCCGGGCTCACCAAGTTTGTCGATTTCGATGCCCAACTTGACCGTCCGCGTCAAAGTTGTCCACGCGTCCGTGGCATGAACCGACGACATGATCAGGTGCCCGGTCTCTGCCGCTTTCCGACAGATGGCGGCGGTACTGGCAGTCCTGATTTCACCGAGAATGACTGTGTTGACGTCTTGCCGCAGTGCGCTCAAGACGGCGTCGTCGAAGCCCCGGCCATCGGTACCAACGACCGGATGCTGGCAAGCGCCGGGTATCGCCAGTTCGATCGGATCCTCGACTGTCGCAATCACCTTTCGCTGTCCGTAGACCGCGACCTGGAACTGACCCAATGCACCGAGTGTCACCGTCTTGCCGGAATTGACCGGTCCTGACACCAGCACCAAGCCATCCGATGCCATAGCCGCCATTTCCAGGGCAACACGTTGCTCAGGGCTGTAACCGCATCGAACGAGATCGCGATGTACGATGCCGTGCGCACGTGACTGCAAGCGCATCACAACCTTGAAGGCATCACCTTTCATGGGCGCACTCTGGAATCGCAGCTGTGCGCGCACGGTTTCGCTACCCGCTGAGCTTCCGAACAAGAAATCGCCTTCGATCCGGCATTGTTGGTAGGTCGCCCGACGGAACTCGTCTGCGGCGGACGACGCATCCTTCATGTTCCAGAGCGTGATGGCGATTTGGTCGCCAAGCCTGCGAGTCAGCCGTTCGCCGAATGGCACCATGTCGCCATGCACACGGAACGCGATGTCGGCATGGGTTTCTTCGACCTGAAGGTGAATATCGCTGGCGCCGAGATCCAAGGCGCGGCCGACGATCTGGTCGATCAGACGCCTGGGCTCACCTTTGTCGGATTCATCAAGCTGCCCGCTGCGGACGTGTTCCCGGCCAGCATTGTCGTAGATGACACGGAGCAACTCGGCGTTTGCGAGCATGCGTCTTGAAACTTGCAGACCGGCTGCCGCTGCTTCCCGCTCGATGGTGATCCGCGTGCGTGGATCATCGCCAGTCCACGCCAGGACCAATTCGTGGCGTCGCGTCTCGAACACCGCACCGACTGATCGTTGCGCAGGGGACAAGGCCAGTTTGCCGCCAGGACCGGACACCACATGCAAAATGTCCCGGATCTGCTCGATGTGGAGGCGCTCGCCTGTCATTTTGCCGGCTGCGTCGGAGAAGAGGTCGATTGCCGCGTCGGAGTCAGCACGCGGCAGTGCCGGGATTGGCCGCGACACAGTCGAACGCGATCGACATGGATTTCGCTGATGCGCCAGTCGCCCACCAGATGTTCGCCAGCTGTGAGTTCCAGCACCCCGTGGCTGGCGGAGAATTCCGCAAAGGAACGACCACCGATCCGGAAAGTGCCAAGCAATTCGGGCATCTGGCCCTCACGGGCCTGCTCCAATTCC
>JBEIPT010000423.1:0-3326 GCA_040376895.1 Lysobacteraceae bacterium
CCAGAAGGGTATCGTTCAAGGTCAGGCTCCCACTCATGATCTTGAGCAGCGTTTGCGGGTCCGGGTCGGCCAGAAGATTCGGCTCGCCCGGAACCCGGTTTGCTGGGAACTCGGCGACAAAAGTGGAACGACGGATGGTCACTGTTGCTTGCCGGAACTCGGCCATCAGGCCCGGGTTCGGTGCGGGTCGGTCTGGATTACGCACCAATACTTGCTGGAACAGTCCGTTGCCGAATTGCATGTCGAACACATCGGATACTGCCGAGGTATTGTCATCCAGCAGGACGTCGGCCAGGGTAACGCCTGAGTTGACGCTGCGGATGGCACCCCCCGTGCCGGCGTCGACGTTGGCTGCACTAACGCGGTTGCCGCTCATCACTTCACAGATGGACTCGGTGCAGTGACTGCGATCGTAGTTGGGATAGAGTGAACCGAGCCCACCGAACCTCATCGTTGATTGATCGAGAAACATTCCGCCGCCTTCGATCGTGGCGGTGTTGGCGGACAGATTCGCGAAGTCGAAGGTCAGTTCCGCCCCGTCGCTTGCGTAAACGCCGCCACCGATCCGGGCTGAATTGGCGCCGACGATTGCGAGCCGGGGCAAGCAGACAGGTGCGGTGACATCAGAACAGAACGGACCACCTTGAATCTCGGTCAGCCCGCCGATCACATACAGCCCACCGCCTGCCGCACCGGCCTGATTACCGATGATGCCACTGGTGCCGCCCAGCGTACTGGGCAGCACACGGCCCTGGGACACAAACGTACATTGCTGCAAGTAGGCGCCGCCGCCGTCACCATCCGAATTGATCGTCTCAGCCCGGTTCAACAGCAGGCGGCTGGCGGGGTCCAATCGGACTTCACCACTGCTGCAGTAGATACCGCCGCCTTTTTGTGCGCGGTTGTTGCTGATTTCGGAACTGACCAGGAACAGTCGGCCGTCGAATATCAGGACACCACCACCGTTGTTGCCAGCATGATTGAAGCCGGTGATGCGGCTGCGTTCGAGGCGCACATCCATCAGACCGTCGATCCACAGCCCCATTCCGGTGGGTGTCTGCTCCACATTGGGGCGCAGTTCGATGGACTGAAGCGTGATGACGCGGCGCCGATTTAGTGCCGGAGCCAGCACCATGGCGGCATCGAGCGAGGCACTTGCCACGAGTACGCTGGCCTGAGGATTGCTGGGAAGTACATTGTTGGCTGCCTGCGTGCAATCGGTGAATCCGCCCCGAAACATCACGTCGGTCGAACCGTTTACGGCCACAGACCCGGTGTACGTGGCCCCACCCACCAGTCGGAGTTCTGTGTGTCCCGCGTTCAGCGCCGCTTGGATGGGGTTGTTCAGTGTCGTTCGGAACCCGCAGTTGACCTGAGGGCCGACAGTCGTGAATGCCGAGACCGAGGCGGACATCGACATCACGGAACAGATGGCAAGAAGCCAGGAAATTACTCTGCTGCGAGTGGCTGACGGAGCTTTGAACATGGGCGGTTGACCTTGAGATCGGGGATCAACAGTGTTTCGGTTGGCTTGCGTAAAGTCCTGAATGGAAAAGGGAAAAGTTCTGAGCAGGTCTGAAGAATGCTGATTCGGGCTTGTGCTTGCCGAGTACGGCCCCGGGAAGGCACACTGTCCCGGTGAACTCACCTGCACATGACTGACCCGAATGCTCTCGCCCTGACGCCGGCGGCGCCGATGCCTTCCGCGCCGTTCTATCGGCTCGGTCCGTTTCGTCTGGACGCCGTGGGGAAGCGCCTGCAACTCGGCGAAAACCGCCTGGACACCGATGCCCATCAGGTCGACGTATTGTTGTGTCTGATCCGCGCCTACCCGGGTATCGTCGCCAAAGACGATCTGATCGAGCGTGTCTGGGGCGGACGGTTCGTGACCGACGCCGCCTTGCACAAGTCGATCAGCGAGTTGCGGAAGGTTCTCCGCGAAGCCGGAGACGGCCAGGACTGGATCGAAACCCGACATCGCCGCGGTTATCAATTGCGTGAGGCGGCGATTGCCGAGTTCCCGGAGTTGCCGAAACCGTCCGCGGCAGAGCCGGCAACCAGTCCCTCCACGCGATTCAAATCACGGGTGCCTGCGCTCGGCTCGCTGCTCGTGCTTGGCCTCATGGTTTGGGCTGGGGTCTGGTGGTGGCGCCACGAGCCTGAAGTGCCTTTGCCAGACCGTCCGGACATTGCGGTCGTTGACGTGCCGGAACCAACCAAAGCCCGATTGCGCGGGATGGACCGCGCGGCGTTGGTCGCCACGATCCGCGAATCGATGGGCCAGGATGACCCGCTGGTGTTGGCTGCGATCGAAGCCTTGCGCGACCCGTCGGCGGCCACCAGTGATCCGGCGCGTCTGGCTCTGGCTGACAAGTTCGCGGGGATCCGCGCATACCGCGCAGGTGAATTCGATCGGGCGATGGCCTGGTATCGGCATGCGTTGGATGGATTCGTGGCGCTTGAGGATCGGGCTGAACAGGCCAATGTCCTCAACAACATGGGCGTGCTGCTCAGTGAGAGTGGCCAGGATCCGGAGCAGGGCGCGCGCTGGTTTGCCGAGTCGCTCGCTTTGCGCGAAGCCCTGGGTGACGCGCCCTCGATTCTGGCCAGCCACAAGAATCTGGCCAATCTTTGGCTGGAGGCCGGGCGTCTGCCGGAAGCCGAAGCAGCTGTTCGCGCCTATGTGTCTGCTGCCGAACAAGTCGGTCAGGCTGCGGATCGGGTTGATGCGCTGGTGCTCGAAGGGGACGTCGCGCTGGCACATGGCAACGGCGATGCCGGTCGCTGGTTCGCGGAAGCAAAGTCACTGGCATTGCAGAATGGGTTGGCTTTGGCCGCGGCAAGCGCCGAGCAGCGACTGGGGCGCGTCGCCTTGCAGCAAGGTGATGCCCGGGCTGCGCAGATTGCCTTCCAGTCCGCGATGAAGCTGTACGAGCAGACCAACGAAACCCATCAACGGGCGATCGTGTTGTACAACCTGGCCAATGCCGACGAGGCACTGGGTGATGTGGCCGCGGCACTGGCGCATTATTCGGAAGTCCTGGACACGGCGCCGGCATCAGACTCGACGTTGCGTGTCGATGCCGAACTGGGCCGTGTGCGAGCGCTGTGGAAACAGGGTGATCAGGACGGTGCGCGGAGCGCCTTGGATGCTGCCCAACGCGAGGCAACGACCTTGAGTAATGCAGCAGCCCTGGCACCGGTCCTGATCTCACGCAGCGTGCAGGCCTTGCTCGACAAACAGCCCACCGCAGCCCGAGCCCACCTCGAATCCGCTCGCGGAAAACTCGGTGCGAATCCGGAATGGGAGCTCGGTTCTGCCCTCG
>JBEIPT010000167.1:0-7782 GCA_040376895.1 Lysobacteraceae bacterium
CGCGAGCGTGGTTTGCCCATCGCCAACCGCAAGTCGCGCGCAAGCTCCGGACTGAACTGCCGAGCCTTGTCGAGCGCCTGGCGCAATCGATCGGTTCGCACCGGCTTCAACACATAGTCGATGGCCTTGGCTTCGAAAGCGGCCAGCGCAAACTCGTCGTAGGCGGTCACGAAGATCACCGCCGGGGGCAGCTCCAGCTCGGCCAGATGCCGCGACACTTCGAGGCCGTCCATGACCGGCATGGCGATGTCGAGCAGCACCACGTCGGGTTTCAGCCGTTCGATTTCGGCCAATGCCACGTCACCACGATCGGCCTCACCGAGGATCAGCAGACTGCGGTCGTCCAGTTCGCGGATCAGCGTGCGCATGCGCAGCCGCGCCGGGAATTCGTCGTCAACGATGTACAGATTCATTCAAGTGGATTGAAACGCCTTGGAGACTGAATAGTAGTCCTGTCGGGCGGCGGCTTCCATCAGCGAGGTCAAGGATGTCCGTCGAACGGTCGCCAGGGCGACTAGCGCGGGATCACAAGCGTCCCGCTGCCCGTCATTGCGGCGGTAGCGCCTCCACGTCCACCGGCGTGAGGCCCCGCTCACCGATCCATTCAGCGATCCGGCGCCCCAGCACCAGGCCTGCATCATTGTCGAACCGGAAATGGATGCCACCCAACAACCGCGAGTGCGCAGCCTCTTCGGCCATGGCGTCGAGCGCTTCTGCACGCGCCGGAATGTACCGACCGATGACTCGGGAGGCAGCACCGCTGAAGGTGGCATGACCTGATGTGTAGGACGGAAATGGCGGGGTCAGGATGGGCGGTTTGAAGTCTTGCCCCAGCAATCGTTTTGCAGCGGAGATCGGGCGGATCGACCAGTAGTGGTACTTCGAATCCCAACACGCCACAAAGGCGTCGGCCAGCGCCATGTTCAATTCCGCGAACAGCCGGATGGTCGTGGCTTCGTCGAGTTTTGCCGCCTTCGCTTCGGCAATCGCCAGCTTGTTCCAGTGCCCGGCAGGCGTCGCCGAGCCATGCCCATCGACCCAGTACTTGGCAATCTCCAACTGCTTCGGCGTCAACGCCGCGTTGACCGCAAGCACTTCGCGCAGTGCATCCAGATACTCCGGACTGCCGAACGCCGGCGGCGGCGGGGGCCGGAACTGGGCCGAGTGCGTCAGGATCCATGGCCGCCAAAGCGGCGCAAACGGCTCATCCGGCGGGTAATAGAAGTACGGCGGTGTCGGCTCCCATGTCCCCGGCTGGAACTGCCGGCCATCGCCGTACCACTGCAGGCGCGCGCCGTTCCAGCCTCGCTGCGCACCATCACGTTCGGCGCGGGCAATCACATGTTGCGCCGACTGTCGACCAATCTGCTGGGCCAAGGTGATGTCCAGTGGAGGCGTTTCCGAACCCAGCCTGTCGACGAGTTGGTCGACGATGCGCTGGAATGCGTCTTCCTCCGCCGGATACAGATACCCAAGCACGTCGGCAGCCGCCTGACTCAGCGCAAACCGACGCGTCAGCGGCAAGTTCGGCGCCCGCAACCACGCATCGTGCATGGCGACGTGCACCAGCGCCAGGCCACGGGCACCGCGTGTCGGCATAGCCTTGTGCTTGATGTGTCGGGCGATCTGAAGGCGCGTCCAGGCCATGCTGGCGGGTTCCGTGCGCCAGGCTTCAATCAATGTCGCCGCGTCCTGATCAGCCTCCGCACTGTTGTGGAAAACCGACCGCGCCCGGGGCACGGGGGGCGGCAAGGCCTCCCCGTCGGGGATCGCGATGATCGGCAGGAACTCGACCTGCTTCGCGGCAACTGCATGAACCGGCAAGAATGTGCACAGAGACGCGGCGCAAACCAGCAACAAGGACCGGATCATCACAAACGCTCCCGAGTGGCATCAAACAATTCGGTCAGATCCGCACGAGCGTGTTGGATGGCGTAATCCCGTGCACTCTTGCCGAAACCATCTTTGAGATCCGGATCGGCGCCCGCCTCGATCAATACTTTCACCGCGGCGACCGATCCGGACATGACCGCTGCGTTCAGGGCATGAACCTGTCGCTCAGGCACCAGGTCAGCGCTCGCCCCTGCAGCCAGCAGAACCTCGACCACGCTGGACCGCCCGTGATACGCCGCATAGACCAGAGGGGATGCCCCTTCGCCGTCCGGAGCATCCACTCGCGCCCCGCGTTCGAGCAACAAGTTCACCAGCGTCACGTGACCATTTGCGGCGGCTTGATGCAGGGCTTGCACACCGCTGTCCGGAACACTGGCGAAGACGAGCGTGCCGGAATCGAGTAAACGGCGAACGGTGGTCGTGTCGCCGGTTCCCGCCGCATCGACCAATTCCTGAACCGGAGTCCGGGCAGGTCGCTCGGCCACCGCGATGGCGCTGTCAGCAGCGACGACACTGAGCGGCAACCCAGCCAGAATCAGGGACCAAAACAGACCAGCGGGATTCATTTCAATAGCACTCCTTCAAACACGACTGTCTCGGGGTCACACTTCATCAGGCTGCATTCTTTCAGGTACAGAGTTCTTGTGACTGTCATTCGTTCAGTTCGGGCAATTGCCGACCGGTCGTGTAGTTGACGGACAGGATGAGGCGTGACGCGGAAACCGTGTCCCCGTGCCAGCTCGGCAGTTCCCTTCGGCCCGGTGAGCAGGGTCGGTATGCCGTCATTCATGCGTTCGAGATCCACATGCGCGTTTCGGGCTAGTTCAAGGCAGACGTCCGGATCGATACGCCCAGCTGCTCGCGCAACCAGGGAGTCATGCGTCATGCCGAGTCACCCATGGGCAGCAAGCGCGTGAGCCGAAGCGGGCGACGCTGCAGCAATCCCGACAAGAAACGCGTCGGCGATCCGCGCACGGGCGACCGGAAATCGCCTCGGTGATGCTCCAGTTTCCTTGGTGCACCGACAGCATTTGGCGCATCGGCCAGTGTTCATTGCAACCATTCCAGCATCTGTCGAACCAGCATGTCGGTGCGCGATGGATCACCTGTTCGCCGCCAAACAACCTCTCCTTCAGCATCCGTACCCAACACTGCCGGCAATGCGCCACTGGCCAAGGTGCGCCGCGCACTCGCCACGTCGGCCCGAACAACCTTTGCTTCGGCCCAAGGCGACAGGTCGATGCCGGACACCGCACGACCATTACCTGAATCGAGCAACACGATCGTGGTTCGGTAACCGGGATAACCCTCGCGCACCAAGGTATTGAGGAATGCCTGGTGACGCGCGCTGCGGGCATCGATGAACACGATGATGCCGGCGTCGTCCCCCATCCATTCCGAAAGTGGTCGCACTGCAGCACGTGGCCCCAGCCCGCGTGCCTCGAGACCTGCGAGGTCGGGGCGATGGGTGCCCGCCCAGGCAACGGTGGTCGGGATCACCAGAAGAAGGCACAGCAGGACAATTCGAATGTTCATCGGGTCGGTACCTGGAAATTGATGATCTGGGCGCGTTGCGCCGCACTCAAGCCATTAAACATCCCCGGTTCAACCAGGGTACTGAGCGACTCGACCCGTTGCTCCATCGTGACCGGGCCCGCTCCTTCAGGATGGGCCACAAGCCAGAAGTGCAGCAACGATACGGTCTGGCCTGGCGCGATGGTGGGCGTCCAGCTGTATTCGAATGCGCCGCGACCCGTTTGGAAATCACTGACCGTGGGCAAGCTTGCACCGGCGCTACCGAACACATAACCCACGACAGCTGGCGCCCAGAAACCATCGCCGACATTCGCGCGCTGGATGGCGTAGTGGACCGGTACCGCCGGTGTCAACAAGACACCGCTGGCATGGGCGCCGAGGATCGACACGGACGGCGTGATCGGCGCAGCCGACAGGTTCGTCACTGTTTCGAGTACCCGGACGTAGCCGCCGCTTGCCGGCAACCGGATCTGGCGTCGGACCAGCAAGTCGCCGCTGCGTACTGGCCCGAGATCGAGTTGGCGACCCGACTCGGACTGCCCCACCATGCTGCGATACGGGAACTGGATCGTCGGCAGGTTGGGTTGTGCGAGTTCGAGTCTCGGCTGCTCGGCAAACGGGTAATTGCTGTAGTTGGGCATCTGCCAAGCGGTGAAACTGCCTGACTCGTCAATGTAGTTGACCATGCCACTGACCGGATCCGCGAACGTTCGCGGCAAGCTGATCGCGTTACCCCATATGAGCGGTAGTTGCGTCGCCTGTGCCGATACCACGGTGGCTTCAGCAATCGCGCCCTGGTCGGGTGCCGAACATGCATAGGCCGAAACCAGATACGACCCAGGTCCAACTTCCGGAAGGGCGAACGCACCTTGTGCGTCGGTCTCGGCGATTACACGCAGGTCGTCGAAGCCAAAGCCCAACTGATGCGAGCGCAACTCGACACAACGGGATGCCAGCGCGGCCCCCTGGTCATCACGAAGCTCTCCCGACAGGGAGCCAGGCACCGGCCACGTCACATCCAGAGTCACGGTGCTCTCCGGTGTCGAGAGGACACCGATCTGACCGGCTACCAGCGTCGTTCCGGTTTTGATCGCCATGACCTCGATATCGCCGAGCGCAACACGAGTCAGTTCGTACTGGCCCTGCTCATTGGTGTCGACTTCACGCGTGAAAGTGGACCCGGAACTGAGCAACAAGACATGAGCGCCGGGTGCCGGTTGGCCTTGCGCATCCCGCACTGTGCCCGACACCGTGCCCGAAAGCGGCAGAATCAGGTCGATCGTTTGCGGAGTCGCCGCATCGGCCAGTGTGCCCGCGTATTCGACGGAGAGTCCGCTGACACCGTCTTCTGCGCGCATCACGAAGGCTCCTTCCGGCACACCCAACAACCGATACTGTCCCTGGCCGTCCGTCGTTCCGTACGTGTACTGGCCATCACCACTGTCGACTTGCAGATAGGCACCAGCAACCGGCGTGCCATCCGGATGCCGGACTTGACCACGCAACACCGACAACAGGTGCGTGAACTCGAAGTCCTGCCCATCAATGACGTTGATCGACTCGGCACCGACTGTGTACCCATCTCGAATGAACGACGCGTCGTGTTCGCCGGCCGGAACATCGCTGATCTCCAGCGTATCGATACAGGCGCCCTCGCCATAGCTGCCGTTGCTCGCCCCCGGATTCAGGTAGAAATAGCAGTACCCGTCGACATCAAGACCATCCGCCGCTGCAAGCGTCGCACGGACACCATAACTGCCGGGCACATCGAGCGTCACAGTCACCGGCATCACCTCGCCGGCATTGGTCAGCGTGACCTGCGTTTCACCACGCACATAGGTCCCGCCCGATCCTTTCGCTCCGGCGCTGCGTGTGCCGCCGTTGCCGTAGTACTCGGCGACGATCGTGATCACGCGCCCCACCGGCAGTGCCTGGATCTGGCGTTCGCCCTGGTCGTCTGTCTGCCCATAGTCGTGTGTCGCAATGGAACCGCTGCCAATCTGCGTTTCGAAGCTTGCGAAACTGGTGACATAGGGAATCGGAGACCCGTCAAGACTGAGCACGGTCAATGCCACGCTGGCATGCGCCGGCAATTGCAGGTCGCGCTGCACTGTTCCGCCTGTTGGGACATTGACGTCCTCGGACACAACCACGCCGTTCTGCTGATCACGCGCAAGGATCTTCACGACACCGGCGCTGGGCAATGCGTTGAAACGATAACTGCCATCCATGCCAGCATACGCTGACGCCAAGCCTGAACCACCGGCAGTCTGCGCTTC
The DNA here is from genome assembly GCA_040376895.1 of Lysobacteraceae bacterium. GTDB lineage: Bacteria > Pseudomonadota > Gammaproteobacteria > Xanthomonadales > Ahniellaceae > Ahniella. The sequence goes on from JBEIPT010000167.1 coordinate 5,709, forward strand.
GACATAGGCATCGGGCTTGGCCACACCAGCGGTGTCGCGCACGAATCCTTCAACGGCGCCGAAAGAGAGATCCAGTTCAACCTCCCGCACCTGTCCGTCTGCCGGCGTCACGGTCGTTTCTGCACTGACACTCGACTGCGACGGATGGGTCGCGCGAACCGTCAACACGCCGTTGCCTCGGTAGAGGTAAGTGACTTGCCCATTTGTATCGGTGGTCCGGTAGACGTAGACACTGTCGCTGTACATCACGACCTGCGCACCCGAAACAGGGCTGCCAGCGGCGCGAACCGTGACGTTGACCGTCGTGGTCGCGGGAAGCACCAGATCCTTGACGATCACGCCACCCGCTTGCTCGACATTGCCGTTGACCGTCACCAGCGACTGTGTGCCCGCAGACGACCAATGCGACAGATCGAAACTGCCCAGGCGAACACTCGGATAGGCGAACTGTCCCAGTGCATCGGTGCGGACTTGCTCGAACATGCCGACATTGCCGTAGTTGCGCAGACGAACGATGGCGTTGGGCACAGGAGTTGATCCATCGGCGGCCAGAACACGACCTTCGATCCGACTTCCCCCGAGATCACGGCTGATCGCCGTCGACTCACCTTGGCGTGTCGCCACGAGTCGATAACCGCCGGTCGTGCAGCCGCTGTATTCACGACGAACCAGGATGAAGTAGCGCCCACTGGTCGTCGCCACGATCCGGCGCAGATCACCGAACGAGTTGGTCTGGCTGTATTGGTCAGGCCCGGAACCCACGCCTTCCGCAAGGCGCACTTCGTTCGGAGCATAAACCGCCACTCGGACAGCACACAGCGCCGGCTCGAGGCCAACCACAGCGCCCAGCGCATGCAGTGAAAGTTCATCTCCTGCCGAGAGCGTCACGGCATGAACATGGCGTTCGCCGTCAAACGACAACACACCTTCGCTCACTGCGATGGCATCGAGTGCCAAGTCGAGCGTCACGACCTGACCATCGTCCGGAACAGCGATATTGACTTGCCCCATGGCCGCGCCCGTGTCGGAAACGGCTGTGACCATGTACCCGCCACTGCCCAGTTCATGACTCGTGAATTGCCCGGTCGTGTTCGTCAGGCCACCCGCAATCGATGAAGCAGTGCCGGCAGTACGTCGCATCTGCACCTGTACTCCGGGCATACCGATGCCTCCGGAGCGAACCGTGGTTTGCACTCGCGCCGATGGGGGCAAGTCGAGTGTGAATTCGAGCACCTGCCCATCGACATCCAGCGAAGTCGTCGCTTGTATGGTTTCGCCGCTCTGCGGATGTGTCGCCGTGAAGGTGAGCGGACCCACCGGCAGGATCGCCGACAACTGACCCGCGGCATTGCTGTATCCGATCAAGACCCGACTCGGGAAGGTTGGTGCGTCAACCTGCAGAATCGCGTTCGGCGCAGGAATTCCGCGTGCATAACGAACCAGAATGTTGACGGTGCCAACGGCCGGCAAATCGATATCGCGCACGGTTTCCTGGTTCGCGACGATCGTCACCGGAACATTGGTGATGGCTTGCGAACGCGGATCGGTGATCCGCAGGTTCGCGTCTCCGGCCACCGCCGCATTGAACACAAATTCGCCTTGCTCATTCGTGATGTGCTGGCGTCGTGTCCCGGCGATTTCGAATCGAACAACGGCATTCTCGAGCGGCGTTCCGGCAGCCGTTCGCACAACACCGCGCACGGCACCATTCGGTGGCAAGGTGATGTCAAGCACTTGCGCCTGACCAGCAGTGATGACTGTGGTTCCACCCTGGAACGAAAGATCGTCGCCGTCGTTCAGTTCCACTCGGCCACTGACTTGTACGGTACCCGCAACAAGACCACCGATCCGATACTGCCCGTCCGGTGTCATCCGGGTACTGCCCTGACCTTGGACCGAAACCGGACCGGCCAAAGGCGATTGCTGGAAGGCGCCCAGAATTCGACCCGTCAGCACGCCGCCAGTGAATGGCACATCCAGCACCTGCGTGCCGTCGCCACCAAAGGACCCGGTTGCCAAGGCAGACAGGCTGGTATGTGGATGGATGACCCGGACGTCCACGGGTGCATCGACC
>JBEIPT010000183.1:0-7247 GCA_040376895.1 Lysobacteraceae bacterium
GCGAAGCTCGACCCAGCGCTTCATGCGCGTAAGCCCGGCGACGTCGGCGAATGCCGCGGTATCGAACTCGAAATGCAGCAAACCTTCGCGATTCAGCATCTCGAACTTGAGCTTCGCCAGCTCGGGCAGGTCACTCTTGCCGATGGCGCCATCACGGAAAATGAGTTGCCGGCCGATCGTCCGTGCATCGGCCAACTTCAGGCCCATGAGATTGCGCACGATCAGCTTGAATGCGTCGGGATCGATGTCGACCCGGCGGCCACCGTGTTCACGTGAATACAGAAACGCCTCGTCGCGCAGCATCTTGCCGATCGCCGATTCGTCCGGCAGCGTCAGTTGGAAACGGGTGGTATACGGCTCGATCTCTTTCGGGATCTCAAGGTTCACGCCGATCAGCACGAGCACGTGATCCTTGCAGCCCTGGCGCTCAGCCAGTTCGCGCAACATGCGCAGCGTGAACGGATAGCGCAGGTAGGGTGTGAAGTCGCACAGCAGGAAGATGCCGCGTTGAGTCTGCGCTTTCGCAAACTGCAGGGCCGCCGTCGCTTCCGGTGGTGTCAGTGCTTCGTCGACATCCATATCGAGCCGGGTCAGGCCGTCGGTCAGCGACCAGCGGAACAAGGGCCGAAAGACTTGCGCCACGACATGCCGGAACGTTTCGACGACACGTGTTTCCTCGTTCGTTTCGATGGCAATGATCGGCTGGCTGGAGCGAACCAGGCTGGCGAGATTCAGGACTTCGGTCATTGGATCAATCCAGGAACAGATCGGGTGTGAGCGGGGCAGCCGGGTTCACGGCGTAGCCAGTGAAGTCGGCGACGCCGTGTGCACGCAAGACATCTTCGTCGATCAGGAACTGCCCGGTCTGACTGCCCTTCGGTTGCGACAGCACAGCCGCGGCGGCGTCGGCAACGATCTCGGGTGTCCGGCATCCGGACAGGTCGACGCCCGGAATCATGTTGAGTGCGGCCGTCTGGATGACGGTTCGGGGCCAAAGCGCGTTGACGTTGACGCCTTGCGCGCGGAACTCTTCGGCCATGCCGAGTACGGTGAGACTCATGCCGTATTTGGCGATGGTGTAGGCGGTATGCGGTGCAAACCAGCGCGGACTCAGATTCGGCGGGGGCGCCAGCGTGAGGATGTGCGGCTGCTCCGATTTCAGCAAATGCGGCAGGCATTGTTGCGCACACATGAAGGTACCGCGGACATTCACGCCCATCATCAGGTCGAATCGCTTCATCGGTGTATCAAGCGTGCCGCGCAGCCAGATGGCGCTGGCGTTGTTCACCAGCATGTCTATTCCGCCAAACCGATCGACCGCGGCAGCAACGGCTTGGGCAACCGACTCTTCCTCGCGGATGTCGCAGCGCACAGCCAACGCCTGGCCTCCGGCCGCTTCGACGGCCGCCGCCGCTTCACCGATCGTGCCGGGCAGCTTTGGATTGGGCACATCGGACTTTGCGGCGATGACTACGTTGGCGCCCTCGCGTGCGGCGCGAAGCGCGATCGCCAGACCAATCCCGCGCGATGCGCCCGTGATGAACAGGGTTCTTCCCTTCAAGTTTGCCATGGTCATGCCTCAGTCGATGCCCGCTCGGGCCTGTTCCCAATTCTGCCCGTCATAGGGTCGGATGCGAAGCGCCTTGATGTGTGTCGTGTTCAGGCAGCGAGCGTTGACGTCGATGCCATCCGGGTGCGAACGCGGCACATAGAACGATTTGACGCCACAGGTCCGGCAAAACAGGTGTCGTGCGGTACCCGTGCCGAAACGGTATTCCGTCAACTCGGCTTCACCGTTGAGCAGCCTGAAATGTGTCTTCGGCACGATCAAGTGCCAAAGCCCGCTGGTCCTGCAGATCGAACAGTTGCAGTCGAGAACTTCCATGACTCTTGGCGCGAGCACTTCGAACTTCACGGCGCCGCAGTGACAGCCACCTTGATGCCAGACAGGGTCGTCCCCATGTGCAGTTGGCGCGGACTCTCGGACAGGATCAAGACTGGACATGGAAGCACTCGGACAGTGGTTGTTCGTGAACGGATGGTATGTGCTGGCAGGCATTTGTGTCCTGATCGGCGTTATCGGTACCGTATTGCCCGTATTGCCGGGGATTGTGCTGGTCTACGTCGGGTTGCTGATCGCTGCCTGGTCGAACGGATTCGAGCGGGTCAGCGGCTGGACGATGCTGGTCCTAGGTATTCTGGTCGGTATGGCCATGCTCGTCGATTTTGCCGCCAGTGCGTTTGGTACACGCTTGGCCGGCGCCAGTCGATGGGCGTTTGTCGGTGCAGCGCTTGGCGCGATCATCGGATTGTTCTTCGGCTTGCCCGGACTGCTGCTGGGACCGTTCATCGGAGCCGTGCTCGCCGAAGTCGCCGCCACGCAGAATGTCGGCAAGTCGCTGAAGGCCGGAGTCGGGGCTGCACTCGGGCTGCTCGCCGGCGGGCTGGCCAAAATCGCCCTGACGTTCACGATGTTGGGCATGTTTGCGCTGGCCTGGCTGATCTAGATTCTTCTCCCTGAACAGGCGGGAAAAAGGCGCGGTTGGTTCTTCTCCCGTTTGCGGGAGAAGGGGCGATCAGCGGCGGGCCTTGGCCAGCGCGCGCGCCAGTTCGACTGATTCGGGCGCAGCCAGTCCGCCATACCGCTGATCGATTTTCGCCAGCAGTTCTCCGGCTTCGTCCAGACGGCCAGCCGCCAACGCGTCACGCACCGCCTGAAGTTTCAGCGAAACCTCGGCGTCCAGTGCTGCTTCGCAGGCAGCCTGACCGGCAGGTGGGTCCATCGGCGTGTCCAGATCCTCAAGTGCGCGTGCAAAGCCGCGCCGGTTCGGAATCCAGTGTTCGGTCCGCTGCTGGATATGGCGAAACAAGTGGGCCACGCAGAACGACGCCATTGATGCGCGAGTGCGCTCCTCATGCCGGCGATTCGGCAGGTCGTGGATGCCGGTCGCATAAACGATCCGCATGCGTGACTGGAACTGTCGGAATACATCGCGCGGCGGCACCACGGTGCCGTTTTCATCGAACGGGTCATTGCCGGCGATCAGCAAAGCCCCCGCGAACACATCCGCATAGGCCAACGCCAATCGTTGCGCCACACGTCCGCCGCCGGAGAATCCGGAGATATACAGCCGTGACGTATCCACCCGATATCGCTTTTTTACCCACTCCATCGCGTGCAGCGCCAGTGGCATGCGGCGGTCGTATGCACTCTGATCGTTGCCGGATTCGCGCGCCGCGACCCAGATCAAACCTCGCGCATCCAGCACGCGCCGATAGTCCGCCGGCACCGGCCAGGACGGCGAGGGCGGCACAAACACCAGCACGCCATAACCTTCAGCAGGTTCGTTCGGCGGGATGTACACGTCCACTTTCTCGCGTGTCAGATCCAGCACATGCGGCTTGATGGTCGTGCCGCCTTCAGCCTCGAAACGCAGCATCCGGTCTGCCGTGGTCGGCAGCATCGCGCGCCGGATGAACTCGTGTTGTTCGGCGAGCGGCGAATACTCCGCAAGCACCTCACCCCGGCGTTCACCGGTCGGCTCGGACGCGCGCGACGACAGTGTCCAGCACAGCATCGGAACCAGCAGGAGAGTCAGCTTGTTCGCCATGACCGCGAGTTTGCCGCCGTGGGCGGTGTCTTGCCGTGTGGCGGAAGCAATGGGTGGATCTGGCTACGCGGATTTCGGGGCCGGATGCAGCGTGCCACAAGCCTTGCAGATTCTGCGCTCCGCGGACTGGTAGAACGCGTTGAAGATGGCCTGGAACTGGGTTTCCACGTTGACCAGTGCGAAGCGCTCTTCATAGAGCTTGTGGTTGCACGCCGCACAGAACCACATCAGCGCATCCTGTTCATGCGGCAGACGCTTGCGTTCGATGACCAGGCCGACGGAGTCGGGCATCCGCTGCGGTGAATGGGGAATATTCGGCGGCAGATAGAACACTTCGCCAGCGCGGATGGGGATGTCGCGCGGTTGGCCGTTTTCCTGGACACGCAGCACCATTTCGCCTTCCAGTTGATAGAAAAATTCGGGGCCTTCTTCCTGGTGATAGTCGGTGCGCTGGTTCGGGCCGCCCACGATCATCACGATGAAGTCGCCATTTTCGATGCACTTGTTGCCCACTGGCGGTTTCAGCAGGTGGCGGTGGTCTTCGACCCACTGTTGCAGGTTGATCGGCAAGGGCAGCATCAGCGGGACTCCGGCAGGTGGGCAATACACTTCAGTTCGATGGCGATCGGCGTCGGCAGCGCGGTGATGCCGAGTGTGGTGCGGCACGGCTGCGCGTCGGTGAAGTACTCCGCATAGATGCGGTTGTAGGTGGCGAAGTCGCGCGCCATGTTGGTGAGATAGACGGTGACGTCGACCAGATCGGTCCAGCGTGCGCCACTCGATTCGAGCACTGCCCGAACATTCGCGAATACCTGGTGGCATTGTTGCGCGATGTCGTAGTCGACGAGTGTGCCGGCGGCGTCAACGACATTCCCGGGAATCCGGTTGGTGCCCGGTTCCCTTGGTCCGACGCCGGACAGGAACAGCAGATTGCCGACACGGCGTGCATGCGGATAGGCGCCGACTGGCTTTGGCGCATCGTGTGACTGGATGATGGAATCGGTCATGGCAACTCAGGCGTATGGCATTCGTTCGGGCACACGGAACTCACCGAGCGCGGCTTCATAGTTGCGGCGCAGGAGCTCCCGTGTATCGGCATTGAGGTTCAGGTCGCGGACCCGGCCATCCAGCAAGCTGTAGATCCAGCTGTGGACGGTCAAATCCTGGCCACGATCCCACGCATCCTGGACGATCGTGGTCTGGCATACGTTCAGCGCCTGCTCGATCACGTTGAGTTCGCACAGGCGCGCGTGCTTGAGGGAATCGATGTCGATCGGATCAATGCGCGCACGATGTTTGTCGAGCACATCGGCGACATGACGCAGCCAGTTGTCGACCAGGCCAAGGCGGGCGCCGGTCAAGGCTGCCTGAACACCACCACAGCCGTAGTGGCCGCAGACGATCACGTGTTCGACCTTGAGCACATCAACCGCAAACTGAAGCACCGAAAGGCAGTTCAGATCGGCGTGGACAACCACGTTGGCGATGTTGCGATGGACGAAGATTTCACCCGGCGCGAGGCCGACGATCTGGTTCGCCGGTACCCGGGAATCCGAACAACCGATCCACAGGTACTTGGGGCTTTGCTGTTTCGACAGTTTCTTGAAGAACTGCGCATCCTGCTGGCGGACAGCTTCCGCCCAAGTCCGGTTCTGTTCCAGCAGGGGATCAAGTTTGCTCATGGCGCGAGGCACACGTTCTTGGGATCGGTGAAAAAGCGGAGTGCTTCGAGGCCACCTTCCCGGCCCATGCCCGACTCGCGCACGCCGCCGAACGGTGTACGCAAATCGCGCATCATCCAGGTATTGACCCAGACGATTCCGGCAGCCAGTTGGTTCGCGAGTCGGTGCGTGCGTTGCAGTTGGGAAGTCCAGACCTGTGCGGCCAGCCCATAACGTGTGGCGTTCGCCAACGCGAGTGCTTCGGCTTCGTCATCGAAGGCCTGAATCGTTACCACGGGGCCAAAGATCTCGGCTTGATTCGTCTGGCAATTGGGGCCGAGTCCGGTGATGACGGTGGGCTCAACGAACCAGCCGCCTTCGAATTCGCGCGCAAGCGTTGCGGCTTTGCCGCCGCACAGAATGGTGCCGCCTTCAGATCGCGCCAAGTCGATGGCGGCGAGGATCTTCTGCTGGTGCACCGAGGAGACCACTGCGCCAAGACGTGTGCTGTCATTCTGCGGATCGGCGGGTTGCAGTGCCTTGGCACGAGACACGAATTCCGCGACGAACTCGTCATGGAAACTGCGTTCGACGAGGATCCGCGAACCGCAAAGGCAAATCTGGCCCGCATTCTGGAAACTGGAGCGGATCAGCGTGTCGTACAAACCTTCGCGGGGAGCATCGGCGAACACCAGAACCGCGTTCTTGCCGCCGAGTTCCAGCGATGATTTCTTCAGTTGCTCGGCACAGCGAACGGCAATCTGCCGGCCCACTGCAGTGCTGCCGGTAAAGCTCACGGCTTTGATGCGCGGATCGGACACCAATTTGCTGCCCGCTTCGGCGCCGCTGCCCTGGATGATTTGCAGTACCCCTTCAGGGAACCCGATATCCGCAGCCAGCCGGCCAAGCAGATGTGCCGTCAGCGGCGTGACCTCGGATGGTTTGGCGACCACACAATTGCCGGCAGCCAGCGCCGGCGCGATCTTCCACGTGAGCAGATACAGCGGCAGGTTCCACGGCGAGATCGTGCCGACTACCCCGAGCGGCGACCGAAGGGTGTAGTTGAGGCCCGCTTCGCCGAAGTGGCATTCGGATGCGAACTGCGTGGCGGCCGACGCAAAGAATCGAAGGTTGCTGATCGCACGGGGAATTTCGATCGAACGCGTCAACGTGATCGGTTTGCCGGTATCGCGTGTTTCGGCTTGTGCGAAGGTTTCCAACTCGGATTCCAGCGCATCGGCCAGTCGATTCAGCCACTGTGAGCGCTCCGAGGTTCGCAGCCCCGACCAGCCCGGAAACGCGGCTTCCGCCCCGGTGACCGCATGGTCGACGATCGCGCCGTCGGCTTCATGCAGCCGCGCGTACACGGCGCCGGTGGCCGGCTCGAACACGGGGAGTGCGTGGTCGCCCAGTTGTTGGCGATGATTGACCCAACTGCCGATTTCGATATCCATAAGGCTAGCGTACCGGGAGGCTGGTCTGCGCGGAATGACCTCAGCGCTTGATGATCAGCCCTTGCCCGGTCGGCAAGGGGATCACCCGATACCGGCGGGCCTCGAACCAGGCGTCCTCGCGGATCTTCTGCTGCCGGTACACCCCAGACCACTCGTAGTCGTCGAGTACCAGCATGCCGCCGGGCACCATCCGTTCAAACAACGTTTCCAGCACGGCCAGTTCGAAATCGGCATCGTTCAGGTCGAGGTGCAGCAGCGCAATACGTTCCGGCGATTGGCCATTCAGGCTTTCGGGCAACAGGCCCTTCACCAGGCGAACCTGCGGATATCCGCTGAACCGTGCCTGGACCTTCGCGAACAAGCCCTGTTCCTGCCCGTCGAATTGGTGGCCGGCGACCGGGTTGGTATCGAAGGTGTCGTAGGCCCAGAATTCCTTGTCGAAATTCGCCTGGCCAAAATAATCGATCACTGTCTTGACGCCGGTGCCGAACAAGGTGCCGCACTCGACGAAGGCGCCGTCC
>JBEIPT010000136.1:0-9063 GCA_040376895.1 Lysobacteraceae bacterium
AGCTGGGTTCTTGCGAGCGTGCTGAGCATGGGCGCACCGACTGGGTCGAGCCGGCGATGATATCGCGAACGTGAGGCACCCTGACATCCCTGCCGACAAGGCGCCGGCACGCCATAATCGCCGGACTCACGAGGTGTTCACCATGCCCCATTCCGAAAAGCTGTTCAGGTTTGCCGCCGCCGTCCTGGTCGCCACCGCGGCCACGCAGGCGATTGCCGCCGACCGTGTCGAACGCACCACGATCCAGATTCTGGGTAACCGCGCCGGCTATCAGGAGGCGGTCTATCGCGATGACGGCAGTGTCACGGTTCACTACGAATTCAACGATCGAGGTCGAGGGCCGAAGCTGGACGCGACCTATCAAGTGGCCGACGACGGCACCGTAAGCCGGTCGAAGATCGAGGGGGTGGCGTACTTCAAGACGCCCGTTGCGGAAACGTTCGAGCGCACCTCAACGTCGACCCGCTGGAAAAATGGCAGCGAGGATCAGACGAGCGATCAGGCGCTGCCGGGTTTTTACCTGGGGCTGGATGCCACACCCGAAGAATCCGTGTTGATGGCCCGGGCCTTGTTGGCCGCGCCCAACCATGAAATGCCCATGTTGCCGGTTGGATCGGTGCGGCTGCGTGAAGTCACGCGGCTCGGGATCACACGAGAGAAGGAAAGGCTCGAGGCTGTCCTGTACGCATTGGATGGCCTGGACCTGTCCCCCAGCTACCTCTGGCTGGATGCCGACCAGCGTTTTCTCGCAGTCGCCTCGGGCTGGCAGTCACAGGTGCGTGAAGGCTGGGAGGCAAGTCTTCCGGAGCTCACACGCAAACAGGAAGAGACCGAGCAGGCCTACACGATCTCCAGAGCGGCCAGTCTGACGCACACGCTGAAAGGCGATCTGGTGGTCGACCCGGTGCGAGTGTTTGATCCATCCACCGGCCACATTGCCGAAGGACAGCGCCTGCTGATTCGTGATGGCCGAATCGAAGCCGTGGGTCCGGTCGCCGACATCGTTGCGCCCGAAGGCGCGGATCGGATCGACGGCGGCAACCGGTTCGTGATGCCTGGCATGTGGGACATGCACGTCCACATGGGCGGCAATGCGGACGGATTGCTTCACCTCGCCTCCGGCGTGACCACGGTGCGCGATCTGGCCAATGATCGGGACACGCTGACTGCGCGTATCGAAGCGATTGAATCGGGCAAGGATGTGGGACCACGGGTGATTCGCGCCGGTTTTGTTGATGGCCGCTCGCCTTACTCCGGCCCGACCAAAGTGTTCGCCGATACGGAAGCGGAAGTCCGTGCCGCGATGGCGCAGTTCAAGAAGGATGGCGTGTTCGAGCAGGTCAAGGTCTACAGTTCATTGAAGCCTGAACTCGTCCCCCTGTTCGCCGAACTCGCGCACGCGCAAGGCATGCGGCTCAGCGGTCATGTGCCCGATGGCATGAGCCCCGAGGAATTCGTGCGCGCCGGTGCCGACGAACTGCAACACGCCAACTTCCTGCTGCTGAATTTTCTGGATCGTTCAAAACTGGATACGCGCACACCGCAGCGCTTCACGGCTGTGGCCGAACAGGGCTCCGACATTCCGCTTCACGGCGAAGCGATGCAGCGGTTCATCGATCTATTGCGCGAGCGCGGCACGGTGCTCGACCCGACGCTGGTCACGTTCGAAGGCATGTTCCTCGACCGACCGGGCCGGATGGGTCCGACGATGGCAGACACCGTGCACCGACTTCCGGCCACATGGCAGCGTTACGTGCGGGCGGCGAACGGTGGCCTTGCCGTGACGCCGGAAACGGATCTGAAGCACCGTGATGCCTATCGCCGCATGATGGATCTGGTCGGACTCATGCACCGTTCCGGCGTCACCATCGTGGCCGGCACCGACACCTCGCCACTGTTCGCGCTGGCCCGGGAACTGGAGCTCTACACGCAAGCTGGCATTCCGCCAGCGGATGCCCTGAAGATCGCCACGATCCAGTCGGCGCGGGTGATGAAACGGGATCACGAATATGGACTCGTCAAACCCGGTTATGTCGCCGATCTGATCCTGATCGACGGTGATCCCACGAAACTGATCACGGACTTGCGCCGAGTGCATACCGTCATTCGCGGCGACCGTTGGTTCGAGGCTGCCGCGTTGTATCGGTCGGTAGGAATCGTGCCTTGATTGTTGCCGGTTGATGTACGCGGCATTCTTCCAGACGCTCGCTGAGGCACTGGGCAGTGGCGAGCCGATATGCCTCGCCACCGTGATATCTACCCGCGGTGCCGTGCCTCGGCATCGTGGCGCGATGATGTGGGTGTCGACCACACAAACACAGGGCACGGTCGGCGGAGGTCAGTTGGAACTGCGTGTGGTGGCCAAGGCACGGAGCCTGATTGACGCAGGTGAGTCCAGCACGCAGGTCGATGTTGATCTCGGTGGCGGTCCCGACTCGGCGGGCGTGTGCGGCGGCCGGGTCCGTTTTGCCTTGTCGCGCTGGTTTGGCACTTCCGACCGAACTCGAGCCAGCGCCATTGCCGAATCACTTCGACGAGGCGAGTCCTGCACGGTGTTGCCGGAGGCATTGGGGGACACTGCGCCGCTGGTTCTTGAACCCGAACCCATGCTGCTGATTGTCGGCGCCGGTCACTGTGGTGCCGCCCTCGCCCGCCTGGCGGCGCCACTGGGTTTCCGGCTCGCGGTGTTCGATTCGCGCGAAGACTTGTTGGCCGCGCCCGAATACGAGCCCGCGCTGCGCCTGAGCGGATCACCGCCTGCGCTGAGGTCGCTTGAGAGAGAGCAGCATCTCCAGGCGGTGTTGCTGAACCGCGATTACCATGCCGACGTCGATTGCCTTCGCGTATTGGCGGAAATGCACCCCGATTATGTCGGCATGATGGGGAGCAAACGTCGTGTATTCGAGGTCCAATCGGCGTTGCCGAATCTGGCTGATCAGCTGCCGCACCTCGATGCCCCGCTCGGCATCGAGATCGGCGCCGAGACGCCGGAAGAGATCGCCATCAGCATCCTTGCTCGCCTGATTGCGCATCGGCGCTTGAAGTCGCGCGCTTCGCCTCCATCCCTATCTGCCGACCCACCCAAGGAACAAGAATGAGTATTCCGATTTACCACGCATCCGTCCCGGTTCTCGTCCGCTTTCTCAAGGCGCTCGACCGAATGCTCGACAAGGCAGCCACGTTCAGCACTGAACGGCAGGGCAAGTCCGCCGTCAAAGTGGAAGAGACCTTGATCCGCAGCCGCCTCGCAGTCGACATGTTCGACTTCGCGCGTCAGATACAGATCGCCACCGACATGGCCAAAGGCTGCGGCGCTCGCCTGGCCGGTGTCGAAGTACCGAAATTCGAAGACACCGAAGCCAGTCTCGCCGAACTCAAGGAGCGGATCGGCAAGACGATCGCATTTCTCGAATCGCTCGACAGCAGCGCGTTTGCGGGTGCCGAGTCACGCACCGTGTCGCTGAAAACCGGTGGTCGCGAAATTTCGTTCAGTGGCCAGGATTATCTGCTCGGCTTCGTGTTCCCGAACTTCTATTTTCACCTGACCACTGCCTACAACATCCTGCGCCATTCCGGCGTGGAGATCGGCAAGATGGATTTGCTGTCGACCTGAGCTCGATACCACCCGTTTGCGCACCCCTGACGAAAGTCAGGGGTGGTTCCCCCCGCTAGTCGGTGTTCCCCCCGTCGTGTTTTCCGCACAGTGCGGCATACACAGTACACGGGGAGTGACACATGAACATGACTACCAACTGGCGAGCCATCCTGGCCGGCCTGTTTTGTTTGACCACCGCGTCGGCAATCGACGCCGCAACGTTTGTGGTAACCAGCACATCCGGCATTTCGACCGCTGGCGGGTGTGACGCGGATTGTTCGTTGCACGACGCCATCGTCGCCGCGAATGCCACGACCACCGCAGACATCATCGAATTCAACATTTCCGGGTCCGGCGTCAGGACGATTGCGCTCGATTCGGACGGCCTGCCGCAGATCACGCGCCCGGTCACGATCGATGGCTACACACAGACCGGCGCGACCGCAAACTCCGCGGCCTCCGGCAGCAATGCAGTGCTGACGGTTGCACTGACGCGAACCAATCCGGATGCACTCAACGACACGCTCTTGTCGTCCCTGAGTTTCAGTGGCACGGCAACCGGCTCGGTGGTCCGGGGGATCGCGTTCGTCCAACTGGGCGTGACCAATCTCGCGTTCATCACCACCGATGCCGACAACATGGTCATCGACGGCAATTTCTTCGGCACGAACGCCGCGGGTGACGCCGATGGCGGCCAGGCGCCCAGTTCGGCGATCTCCGTCAACGCCTCGTCGAACAACGTGACGATCGGCGGCAATACCGCAGCAGCGCGCAATCTCTTTGCCGGGATCGAGCAAGGTGTGAGCCTCTTTGGCACCAACGCGATCGTTCGCAACAACACCTTCGGGCTGGAAGACAACGGCACAACGGCTCTGGCACTGGGCGACGTGGGGGTCCTCACTTCGGGTGATGGCCACGAAATCGGCGGCACCGGAGCGCTGGAAGGCAACGTTTTTTCGAACATCGACAGCCATGCCGTGATTGTTGCCAATACCAGTACGGGCAACTCGATCCTCGGCAATACCTTCCGGAACAACACCGCGCTTGCGATCAACCTGCAGGCGGCCGGAGATCCGGGCAATGGCGTGACACCCAACGATTTGGATGATCCGGATTCCGGCGCCAACGGTCTGCAGAACTTTCCAGTGATCGATGCGGCCTCACGCACCGGCTCGACGACACAACTTACGGTCAGCTTCAACAGCACGCCATCCCGAAGCTATCGACTTGAGTTCTTCGGCAGTGACAGTGCGGACCCAAGTGGTTTCGGTGAAGGAGAGCGCTTTGCCGCGAGCCGCGACGTCACCACTGGCGCCTCGGGAGATACGAGTTTTTCCTTTGGTGTGGCCGGCAGCGCACTGCCCGCTGGTGATTTCGTCACTGTCACCGCCACTGACCTCACGACCGGCGAAACTTCCGAGTTCTCTCAGGCGGTCGTGGTTGCCGACACGTTTACCGTGAACTCTACTGACGATGTCACGGATGGGGTTTGCAACAGCACTCACTGCAGTCTGCGGGAAGCGATCGTGGCCGCCAATGTGGCGCCCGGCACGAACCGCATCATCTTCAACATTCCCGGCACCGGCCCACATACCATCGTCGCCGGCGTCAGCGGTTTGCCCGACATTACCGCACCAGTGGATCTGGATGGCTCGTCACAACCAGGCTCATCCGACAACACACAAACCGGGGCAGGTAATGATGCCGTGCGCCAGATCGTTCTTTCCGCGCCATCCGTGGTGTCTCTCGCAGACTTGCTGCTGCTGGCACCGGGATCCGACGGATCGATCATCCGCAGCATCGCGTTCAAGGATATCGACAGTGATGGCGGAAGCCTGCTGCACATCGATTCGGACAGCGTCAATGTCTTCGGGTGCGCTTTCGGACTGGATGCCACGGGTAATGCAGATGGCGGGAACAGTGGTCTGGCTGCGCTTCGAGTCTCGGGTAACAGCAATCGCATTGGCGGCACTTCTGCCGAATCGCGAGTGCAGATTGGCGGAGCCACCCTCGGCTTGCTCCTGGAGGGCGACGCGAATGTCGTACGAAACTTCACCGCAGGGTTGTCCTCGGCCGGTACCGCAACAGTTCCGGTGACAGGGAACTCGGCAGTCTTCGTGTCCGGTTTGGACAATGACATCGATTCCCTTCCGAGCTCACCCAACCGGATCGTCGGCAACGTCGGCAAGGGCATTCGCATCAACGCCAATCGCACGGGCAACCGGATCCGGAGTACATTGTTCCAGGGCAACGGTGGCATCGCGATCGACCTGGAAGCGGGCAGCGATCCCGCAAGCGGCATCACGCCGAATGACGCGAACGATGCCGACTCCGGCGCAAACGGTCTGCAGAACCACCCTGTCATCACACTCGCGGAGCGCAATCCGGACGGTACCGGCACGATTCAGGGGACCCTGTCGACCAATCCGGTCAACGGCACCGCTTATTCCGTTGATGTGTTCCATAGTGCATCGGCCGGCCCATCTGGCAATGGCGAAGGATCGACCTTGCTCGGCACGGTCTCGGTTTCGGTCAACTCTTCCGGCGTCGGCACCTTCGAAATCAATCCAGCCGGGTTGCCTGCTGGCGGCTTTGTCGCCGCGACCGCGACCCGAAATGCCGCACCCCGCGATACCTCCGAGTTTTCTCCAGCGGTGTCACTCAACAATGCTGCATTGGTCGTCGTCAACACCAACCTGAGTGGTGCCGGATCGCTGTCGAATGCAATCGTCACCGCGAATGCTCAGCCGGGAGCAGACCGCATTCATTTCAACATCGCGGGTGTCGAGCCGCACCGCATTGATGCCGGTCCAGACGGATTGCCGCCTATTGTCAGTGAAGTCTTCATCGACGGTGCCACCCAGGAAGGCTTTGCCAACAACAATTCGACCACCGGATTTAATGGTGTCGTCACCATCGAGGTTGCTGCCACGGCGATGACTGGAGGCGAACATGTGTTCCAGTTTGCGGCCGGCAGTGACAACAGTCGCATTCGGGGGCTTTCGATCTTCCGGTCTGCCGGGCCAGGTACGGTCAATGGCATCCAGGTGCAGTCCGCCGACGGCGTCGATTTTGATGCGAATATCATCGGCGCAGATGCCACCGGCGACACTGGCTCCGGTTTCGGAACGGCTTTGAGTTACGGTTCTGGTGCCGATGCCGGCCGCGTCGGTGGTACGACACTTAACCTTCGTAACCTGTTCACCAACAACTCCAATGACCTGATCGTTTCCGGTGACGACGTGGTCGTTCAGGCCAACAGTTTCGGTCGTCGTCGGAACGGTACGGTGTCGCCGATCGGCGCAGGCACCGCGATCGCGATCTTTGGCAGCCGTGCGGAAGTCGGCGGGTCGGCATCGCGTCGCAACCTGGTTGCGGGGCATGAGATCGGCGTTCTCATTCAATCCGGTGGCTCCGCCGAGATCAGCCGTAACGTCATTACCGACATGAGTGGACTTGCGATCGATCTTGCACCGCTCGGCCCCAATCCCAATGACGAAGACGATACCGACGCGGGTCCCAATGACCTTCAGAATCATCCGGTGATCATTTCTGCGAGCACGTCGGGTGGCGTCACGCAGGTCACTGGGCGCCTGAACAGCGTTCCCAATGCAGGCTTCCGGATTGAACTGTTTGCCGCCGAAGAGAACGCTTCAGGCTTTGCCGAGGCAACTCAACTCGTCGGCGAAACGACGGTCACCACCAACGTCAACGGTGATGTGACCTTCTCGACCACCGTCAACCCTGCCTTGACGATCGGCACCAAGGTCACTGCAACGGCCACTGCCACCACCAACTTCCCCGGCCTCACCTCCGAATTGGCCCCGCTTGAGGCGGTCACCGGTCCGGATCAGGTCGTCAACAACACCAATGACGCCAATGACGGCGTTTGCAACAGCGCACACTGTTCGTTGCGCGAAGCGATGATCGCCGCCAATGCCAACGCCGACGTCACCCGCATCCGATTCTCCATCACGGGGGCCGGTCCGACGTTCACGATCACCCCACAATCGGCGCTGCCGGTCGTGACGCAACCGATGATCGTGGACGGCTACAGCCAGACCGGCGCCGTGCCGAACAGCAACGCCGCGCCGCCCAACAATGCCGTCATCAAGATCGTGCTCGACGGCACGGCAATCGCAGGTCTCGGCACCAACCCGCCGATGTTCGAGGTGCAGTCTTCGGATGTCGAAATTCGCGGTGTGTCGATTGTGGGCCTGGACGATGGCAGCAACGGCAATGAGGGCATCTCGACACCGTCGAACATCAATATCGCCACGTTGAATGTGCGGGTGCGCGGCAACTTCATTGGCCTCCTCCCGGACGGGACAACCGTCGATGCCAATCGGATCGGCGTGAGCCTGGATGGAGAGCAGACCGACACCGGCAACGAGATTGGCGGGCCACTGCCGGAACACCAGAACGTCATCTCCGGCAACAGCCAGCATGGCGTTACGGGTACGGCTGCAGGCCTGATCATCCAGAACAACCTGATTGGCACGGCACGAGATGGCGTGACCGACCGAGGCAATGTCGGCAACGGCATCCAGGTGGGTGGTGCATTCGGAGCCTTGATCAGCGACAACGTCATCGCGCACAACGACAAGGGTGTAGTGGTGACGAACGCTGGCCGAGGCATCGAGATCGATCCCAACTCGATCTTCGACAATACGGTCCTCGGCATCGACCTGGGCAACAACGGCGCCACCGCAAACGATGCGCTGGATGCCGACTCCGGCGCGAACAATCTGACCAACAAACCGGATGTGGTGATCACCAACAGCAGCGGTCAGAACCGGACGGTCAGCATGACGCTCTCAGCGCGTCCCAGCACCAACTACTTCGTCAGCTACTACGCAGAGCGAGGCTGCCCTGGCAGTGGCCTCGGCCAGGGCGAGTTGCTGCTGGGCACCGACGCCCACGGCACCGATGCCGGTGGTTCGGTGGTGGCAAGTAAATCGCTGGTGTTGCCGGTCGGTTTTGCGCACGTCACGGCAATCGCCACTGACCGCAGCACCGGTGAAACATCGGAGTTCTCGTCTTGTGCCGTGCAGTTGACCGACACGGTGTTCGCGAACAGCTTCGAGTAACCGACAGCACGCAGTGCAGGCTGGGCCGAGCTTCAAGCGAAACCCGGCACCTTGCGACAGCATGGGGGAAACAGGCTGGGCTTCGGTTGAAGCTCAGCCCATCGATCCAGACATCAAGCGCGGGCACCTGCCTGCGCCAGCTGAGCCAAGCGACGCACGGCCACCGACACGGTCGGGTAGTCCATGTTCACCTGGGTACGCATGTCGGCGAACATGGTGAGCGTGAACTTCAACGCTGGATCTTCGCGCTTGAGGAACGCGGCAACCCGTTCGGTTCCATCGCCCTGCCCACGTTCCAGCACCTGCGCAGCCAGCGCTCGTTGTTGTGCAAACAGTTCGTCGCGCAAGACACCGCGGGCATGGGCATGCCAGCGACCT
>JBEIPT010000333.1:0-4356 GCA_040376895.1 Lysobacteraceae bacterium
CCGAAGCATCCCGTCACCGGGATTAATCACTGCATGTCCGAAATCGGGGCCATACGCCGTTCGCGCTATCGATTCTGCTGGTCACCCTATTCGAATCCATCTTTCAGCAAGTCAACTGTCTGGAATTCGACAAGATTGCTGACTGAGTCACCGAGCGGTGCCCCCATGAGTCCAGAAGCCAGGAGGATCGCAACGTTGACGTTGATCAGAGTTGTTGCGCTAACAAGCGTAACGCGATACCGGATCGTCGTCGACCCGCCGGGTGCGATCTGACCGCCAGATACGGCATTGGCGCCGGTGCCGAGGCGAAACGCGATGGTTCGACTTCCAGCGTCGTACTCGGCTTGATCATCACCACTCGAATCGGTGAGGGCCCCGGTGTTCGCGCCACTGACAATGGCCAGCGAACCAGGTACATACTGCAAGGCGGGTTCCAGGACACTCGTCAGCGTTGTGCTTCCTGACGTGTCGTTCCCTGCATTGGTTGCGCTGACCGTGAACTCCAAAGTGTCGCCGATTCGGCTCTCGAGCAATGGGCGTCCCGAAAGATTGACTGCAGAGTTCAAGACTTGTCCCGAGAAGTCAGGCGCGGCCGTTGTAATGGCAGTCACCACCGTGGTCAGCGCAAACACATCACCAGTCGAGGCCGCAGCAAACGTCAGCAACGTTTGTCCGGGCGCGATCATGGGCGAGATGTCGGCCACGCCGATGTCCAAGCCGGAGTAACTGCCTGCTCCGCTGGTAAGCGACGGCAGATCGCCCGAAACGGACACGGGTGCACCAAACAGAAGCGTTCCAATCCACCGATCAGTTCTTTGCCGCAAGCAGTTCCGAAACCGTGACAAATCGATAACCGTCCTGTTTGAGTGCCGCGACAACACCCGGCACCGCTTCCAGCGAGGGCTTTCGGGACGAGGTCATGACATGCAGCAGGATGATTGACCCGGGGCGCACTCGATCTCGCACGTGCGCCACGATTTTTTCGGGGTCACTGGCAATGGACTGTTGACCATCGGGTTCGATATCCCACAACACTGTGGTTCGTGCAGATTCCTTGAGCACCCACGGCAAGGCCACAAACTTCTTGCCATAGGGCGGCCGGAAGTAGATGTCGCCTTGATGACCCGCCAGCCGGATCTGTTCGTCTGTCCGATCCAGTTCACCCTGGAGCGTTTGCAAGGATCGTCCGATCAGCACTGAATGGGTGTCGCCGTGATTGCCGAGTTCATGCTCTGCAGCCACCAGGCGACGGCCCAATTCGGGCCATCTGGCCAGGTGTTGTCCGTTGACGAAAAACGTGGCCCGCACTTCTGCTTCATCAAGAATCGCGAGGATCTTGGGCGTGGCTGCGGGAAACGGGCCATCATCGAACGTCAACGCGACGACCTTGTCGGTTCTATCCACACGCGGGATGACTTCTCCGAAGGCTTGCAGCGACCGTGCGTTGCTGAACATCAAACCGAAGTAGGCAGCTGGTGCTGCGCCGATCAGCAACAGAGCGGGAAACCGCCACTTCCCGAGCCGGCGAGACAAGACATCTCCGGCAACCCAGCGTGCACTCACTGAGATGAGCGCCGCAAAGAGCAGCACGATGGCGCAAAACACCAACCCATCAATCATCGGGGCAGCCCTACTCTCGTCATGGCTGTGATTTTCGCGCAATGGCGGGTGCTTCGTATCGCGTCGTCGTCACTGGCTGGACAATCCGGGTGCCGACGCGCACACTTTTGCGCAGACGAAGGAGCATGAACATGGCTGGTGGTTGGGCCGCCGACGGTGCGGTGCAGGAGCAGATCGACGCGTCGATTCAGGATGCGGTGGCCAAGGCTCGCAGCCAGTTGGCCCGCGGACCTGCGCGGCTCACTTGTGAGGAATGTGGTGAGGCGATTCCCGAGGCGCGTCGGAAGGCGGTGCCGGGCGTTCGTTTCTGCATTGCTTGCCAGCAGGCGATCGATGCCGAGCAGCAATCGAGTCGGGGCATCAACCGCCGGGGCAGCAAGGACAGTCAACTGCGCTGATTGGCCTAGACCGTCGCGCCAAACAAGTGACCGACTGCGGCCGTCAGACCCATCGCCATGGCGCCCCAGAACGACACGCGCAAGGCACCTTTCGCCATGGATGCACCGCCCGCATAAGCCGCAATGGCGCCCAGAATCACCAGGGTGATCAACGAAGCGGCGGCTGCGATTTCGGTGACCCAGGCCTTGGGTGCGGCAAGCACCGCAAGAATCGGCACCACTGCACCGGCAAGGAACGCCAGCGCTGAAGCGATCGCAGCTTGTACCGGGCGCGCGCGCAAGGCTTCGGTGATGCCCAGTTCATCGCGGGCGTGTGCGCCGAGTGCGTCCTTCGCCATCAACTGCGTGGCTACCTGTCGCGCCAGGGGTTCATCGAGACCCCGTGCAACGTAGATGCCGGTGAGTTCGTCCAGTTCCTTTTCGGGCTGGGTTTCCAGTTCCGCGCGTTCGCGCGCGATATCGGCGTGTTCCGTATCGGCTTGTGACTGGACCGACACGTATTCTCCGGCGGCCATCGACATGGCACCGGCAACCAGGCCGGCAATCCCCGTGAGCAGAATGCTGCCCTGGGTCGCGCCGGAGGCTGCCACACCGACGACCAGGCTGGCTACCGAGATCGTTCCGTCATTGGCACCGAGGACAGATGCGCGCAGCCAGCCGATCCGGTCTGAACGATGAGATTCGCGATGGGTCGAAGGCATGGGTGTACTCCTGATGGACAGAATTCAAGACGCGGCTTTCACTGCACAAGACCCGGTCGATTGAGCTTGAATGTACGCCGGGTTCGCGATGTGCGATGGAACCAATTCGAAGCAATTCTTCTCCCGCTCGCGGGAGAAGATGCCGACAGGCAGATGAGGGCAATCTGGCGACGACCTGGACTTCGCGCCTGACTTTCCCTCATCCGGCCTTCGGCCACCTTCTCCCGTAAAACGGGAAAAGGAACATCAGCAATTTTTCTCTCGCAAACGGGCGAAGGAACATCAGCAATTCTTCTCTCGCAAACGCGAGAACGGGTTCTGCTTTGTTGCCCAGTGTGACACTCAGGTTGGATCGGTGTCGTGATCAATTTTCGGTTCTGTCGGCGCACAGGGTTCGATGCGGGCTTCACGCCCCTGCCAACCGCCGTCGGGCGTGTCGAGAATCTCGACGACCGCGACGGCATCGTTGCCGATGGCCACAACCATGCCGCCATTCGGACCGATCAATTCGTCCACGACGATTTCGAATCGCTGCCCCTGCAGATCGAGCAACCAGGCCCTATCGCCGTCCGGACCGGACTCGAAGGCATCCAGACACAGGCTCTCCAAAGGCACGTCAACCAGCGGACCGGCAATGCCTTTGGTCGCACCCTTGTTCGCGCAGCCATTCAAGGACAACACGCTCATCACCAGACAAACCGAACCTGCGAACAATCGTTTGGCCACAACATCGCCTCTTTGGCATGAATCGGTGAAGTGAACCGGTTTGGCCCGCCCGATGCAAGATCGGGTCAGCGTAATCTCACGCCATCGGCACAGGCACCCATCAGTTTTGCCAACCGTGCTGCACGCGTTTCGGGCTTTTTCGCGGTGGCGATCCAGTGCAGCAACACTTTCCGATAACTCGCCGGCGTGGTCTCGAAGTAGCGCCAGGCCTCGGTGTGGCTGCGGAACAGCTGCCATTCTTCAGCCGTGAGTTCGGCAACCTGGTCCTGCTCGTAGGCGTATACGCGTGATTTTTCTTCCTTGCGCCGGGCAAACGCGGCAGCTCCGGCTGGTTGGATCCGCCCGTCCGCCAGCAATTGCTCGTATTTGGCAATGTTCACGGCACTCCAGATCGATCCGGGCTTCCGCGGCGTGAACCGGATCTGGTAAGCCGTGTCGTCGATCCGACGGCGCACGCCGTCGATCCAGCCGACACACAGGGCTTCGTCGACAGACTCCGGCCACGACATGCTAGGTGTACCGGAATTGACCTTGTGGAACCCGACGATCAGTTCGGCGGCGGTGCTGCTGTGGCGCGCCAGCCACTGCCGGAACGCCCGGGCCGTCGCAAAGTACATGGGATCGGACATGTGACTGGACTCGCACAAGGTCAAGCCCGAAGTGAACCGCGGCGGCGCTTGGATCGCAAGTACCTCGGTTCTAGGGTGGGAGCACTGCTCGCCTCGTTCGGTGACACTGATTCGCGCACCAAACCGAAAGCCGTCATTGCGAGGCCCTGTCATTGCGAGCTTTTTGTATGCTCGAAAAACGGCATACTTCGTTCGGGCCTTGACGACACTCCGTGGAACGTTCGCTTCAGGAAATTGTTCCAGCAACATTCAAAGAGCTGCGAATTGCCACCAGCCCAATCC
>JBEIPT010000390.1:0-3771 GCA_040376895.1 Lysobacteraceae bacterium
ACGCACAGCGACATTCGTGCCACTCAGATTGGCCGGCCAGCGATTGATCCGGGTCACTCCACCGACTGAGGCGACCGTGATGAGTTGTCCTGCACTGTTGAAGACGCGAGCCGACTCGCCAGCGATGACGCCCTCAGCAGAGATCGTGTTGCTCTGGGTCCAGCGAATGACCCGGGTCCGTCCGCCTTGAGATTCGGCATGAAGACTGTAGGGGCTGTTTCCGATCCATGTCAGATCGAGCGGTGGCAGAGGCAAGTTGCCCACGAGCGAAAGGTTGATGGCATCAAAAACCTGACCGCTGCCGAGATAAACGTAAGCGCCCGACGGTGATGGCCGGATCGGCAGTTGAGTCAGCACGGAACCGTGATACGGCGACTCACCTTCACCTGAGATGAGGCCCGTTACGGAAAGCTCTTCGAAGTGAATGTCGTTCGGAGAGGTGTTGTCACGGAAGAAATAGATGCGGCGGTTGACGCGGCTCCACGCATAGTCGCGTGAGTAATAGTTCCAATCCTCCGAACTGGTTTCGACACCGGCACTGTTGTAGATCCGGTGGGTATCCCAAGCTCCTGTGGAGTCGGAAACCAGCAGCAGGTCGTCGGCGGCACCGATGCCATTCGGTGTGATCGGCGAAAATCCGAAGAATTCTTCGCGTGCAGCGCCCGATGGAATGATCCCGAGTCGGCCACCTTCGTAAGCGACATGGACTCGGCTGCCGGCGCGATCGACTGCGGCAAAGATCGGCGTGCCCGGCAATGACACTGACGGCAGGTACTGCCAGGTATTGACGGAGAATCGATGGACAACGCGCTGCGCCCTGTTGAACAGGTACAACATACCGTCGTCGGCTAGGTCTGCGTAGTCGACATTGAACGGCACGGTGCGTGGATCCGGTGCCGTACCGACTGCCGGCTGGCTGAATTGTTCGATCGGGATGATCTCTGCGTCCGGACCGCTCCCGTTATCGCGGAAAAGATGAACGCTGTCGCCGGAGACGGCAATGGCATGTGCTTCCTGAGCGAGCGGGACCATGCCCACTTCCCGGAACGATGCATCCAGCCTGGCCACGGAATGCTGGTGCAGGACAAAACGATCCGAGCCGGACAACGTCG
This sequence comes from Lysobacteraceae bacterium, assembly GCA_040376895.1. GTDB lineage: Bacteria > Pseudomonadota > Gammaproteobacteria > Xanthomonadales > Ahniellaceae > Ahniella. Next base: position 1,113 of record JBEIPT010000390.1, read on the forward strand.
TGTCGTTGACCAGGCCGCCAGTGCCCGAGCGGTAGGTCAGGTTGTTGCCGTAGAAGACAATTCCGGCCTCGTCGACAATGAATTGACCGTTTGCATCCGGAAAGACCACGGATCCGGCTGGAAAGTCACCATGGTAAGGCGACGGGGTCGCGCTCTCGAACGTACCATCGGTGTTGAGCGGGATCTTCAGAATATCCGAAGGCGAGAGTCCGACTTGCCAACCATAGATCAGGTTGGCTTGGCTTGCGACGGAAATGCGTCCGGGGGTGTCATAGCCGCCAAAGCTGGTGTAGACGGCTGCCTGCGTGTAGTCACTGATCCGGACACTCTGGATCTCGGCCTGCCGGGTGGTCAGCAGGTAATTGCCGAGCACCGCGAAGTCGACCGCATTCGTCCACACCGCTGGAGGCAGGATGCTCTCCGACGTTCCATCCAATTCAAATCGGCTGACGCGTGTGTTCTGGCTGACGAAGATGCCGGCTGCAGAGACGCCAAAACCACGTGGTACTGCACGCAACGGAATGGGTGCCAGCCAATTGCCGGAATCGAGCGAGTAGCGTTCGATACGCGCAGGAAACGCATAGAGGAAGTAGACGACTCCCGCATGTTCCGTCTTGCGCATCCACGGTGCCGCGGTGCTTGTCACACGCAACTGCGGCGAACGTTCGCCCAGGTCGCGAGCAGCTTCGTCGCGGACTGGAATCGTGATGTCGCCGGCGAACGCCGATTGGGCGGCCAGCAGGGTGGCCAAAACGATGATCAAACGGGTCACTGATCCTCCAAGTCATACGGCGTATCGGTACAAGCCACGATTATAATGTGCATTCGCAGCAATTCACTCTTTTTTTCGAGGCATTGGGCGGCTGCGCACCGGCAAACGGTGCGAGAGGTCGGATCAATCCGGAACACAATCCTCGGGCTCGGGGACGTTCCGCATGCTGTAGTCGAGAGCGGTGATCGTTTGCGCCTCATTGATCGGTGGCACAGTGGACTGATGCAGGGCGGCCACGTGACGTTCGATACGACTGATCGCAGCGGGATCGAGCGCGGCGCGCCTTGCCTCGTAGTCGCGACGGGGTGCGGAAAACTCGACCCCATAGCGCTTCAGAAGATCCGTGTACATCACAAAACGCTCGTCGTCCCGCACGCGGAATCGCGGGTAGGGCGGACCATTGCGGCGCAGATCGCCATGAACCCGTTGCAGGGCGATCACGGCAAGGATGTCGCCCTCCGCAGCAGCCTGTTCCAGCCAGGTCATGGCCGTCGCCCGGTAGCGCTGCCAGTGTTCCAGTTCATTGGCGAAATTCCATGGGTCCAGCGCAGGATTCAGCGCGGCCCAAAGCCGAAGGTCCGGCCGTGCCGTGGCAGCCTTCATTTGCAGGTCGAACGCCAGCGCGCGGTCGGCAGCTGATACACCTTCACACCCCGTGCCTCGGTTCTCTGCAATGCCTTGAATACGCGCCAGTGTTTCGGGTGCGCCCGACGGTGTGACGGGTTGCCGAGCAAGATCCGCTTCAAGCGAGCTGGACACACTGCGTGCCCACTCGGCTTCCGAACATCTCTGCAATTCGTAGGCGAGTCGGCATGTCGCCGCCGAGTCCCCCTGGGCTGCCCGTGCTTTCAACTGGTCAAGGATCTCGGCGACCGGGGTGCCGAGCGGAGGCAGGGGCGCTGGCGGGATTGAAGCAGCCGTTGTCGCCATGGTCGGATCGCTGGCGATCCGCGCAGCAGGGGTCGGAGCCCCCGACGCCACCGATTCTGCAGTCAGGTCCAACGAATTGGCCGCGATGGCATCGGGAGATTCGGCCGTAACGGAGGCGCGGCCCGGTGCGCTCGTGTCCGCAACCCGCGCCACGCGCGCGCTGTAGAGCCATGAAGCCGCCAGACCGACCGCAGTGATTCCGATCCAAGCCAAAACCTTTTTCACGCGCGAACACCCCAATCCAATGACCAGGGCAAGGTTCGCATGCAACTTGCGAATCGGGCAACCTATCCGGTCGCGTATCGGATTTCGGGGATGATGGCTGAATGATGTGATACCCAACTCTGCCAGTCCCAGTCGGCGATCCGATAGTGCAGAGGCTTGCGCGAGGCCAGTAGAGATTGTGCTCCTGACTGCGCCTGGCTTCATTCCTTGAACCGATGTTCTCGGTGCCACTTCAGATAGACAGGGTGGGGCAGCCATTCAGGCTTGGCGGGGAGAAAAAGTGGTTGGTCGGCGCGGCAAAGTGTGGCGATGCCAGCGGGAAGGCCGAAGTTGGAGAACCGGAGGCGAAAGTCATCCGAGATGGTGATCAGGCCGCGATCAAACAGCCAATGAACTGTGCCGGTCAGTGCAATGCCGTTTCGGACAGTATCTGGGCCATCTTCTTCTACTGGTCGAATATGCGCTGCCTGGACTTCTGGCCGACCGCCGCCATTGGTGAGCTTCAAGCCCGAAACCGCACATCGATTCCCATATGCCAGTCTGACATGCCTACGAAACGCTGCATCGCGGAAGCGACGGGTGGCGATTGATTCGATGAGCGGGTGCTCAATACTATCCGGCACCAGATCAGCGGCGCGATTCTCGATTTCCCACGGGTCAGCCTGGGCGCTAAAACCGCGCCGCAGGATTTCCTGGAACTCGATTGCCGGAATTGGCCGAACGGCACGACCG
>JBEIPT010000042.1:0-13889 GCA_040376895.1 Lysobacteraceae bacterium
CGGAAACGCTGACGATTCAGGTGCTTGGTGACACACAATTCGAGCTCAACGAAACATTCCTGGTGACCTTGTCGAATGCGCTCAATGCGACATTGGCAGATGCGCAGGGCACGGGAACGATCCAGAACGAAGATGTTCAAGCAGTCGCCGGAGCAGTGGTTCCGGTTCCGACGCTTGGTGACTGGAACAAGTGGTTCCTGATGCTGCTGGTGCTCAGCGCCGGCTTGATCATGAGCCAGCATCGAAAGCGCTGATTCAAATGGCCTCACGCCGACCCAGACCCTTCTCCCGTTTACGGGAGAAGGTGGCCGAAGGCCGAAAGAGCAGACTGGCGCGAGGGGTAGTCGCGAGACCGACAATCGGGCTAACGCTCCGAATGGCCTGCGTCGTCGTAGTCGCGTCGTGCAAACAGACCGGGACGGATCAGGTCGATGAAGGCCCGCGCCTGAGGGCTCAGGTACTTGCCCTTGCGAATGACCACTCCATAAGTCCGCTGGGGGAAGTACTCCTTCATGTTGCGTACTTCCAGTCGATCTTCGGGTCGCAGACAGATGCCGGTGACAATCGACACACCGAGCCCCATCGCCACATATTGTTTGATCACTTCCCAGCCACCGACTTCAATGGCGACGGAATAGGGCACACGCGCCTTCTGGAAAATCAGGTCGACCAACCGATAGGTCGTCAGTCGTCTGGGCGGCAGGATCAAACCGTGGGGTGAAAGATCTTCGAGTGTCACATGCGTCTTGCTGGCGAGCGGATGATTTACCGGCATGATCAACATCGGGTCGAACGAATACACCGGTTCGTACACGAGATCATTCGGCACATCGAGCATGGAACCGACCGCGAAGTCCACTTGGTCGGAGCGAAGCATCGCCAAACCATCCATGCCAGTCACGTTGTGCAACTGCAGCTTCACTTTAGGATGCCGGTCACGATAACTCGCGACCAGCGCCGGCAGCAGGAACTGAATCGTCGACGAGCCCGCAGCCACGTTCAGTTCGCCGGCATCAAGGCCCTGGACTTTGCGTTTGAAGTTCTGGTCCAACGCTTCCAGGCCTTCGATCAAAGGCCGCGCGAGGTCGAATAGCTCCTGACCTTCACGTGTCAACTGGACACGACGTCCGGAACGTTCCAGCAGGCGCACGCCAAACTCGCGTTCCAAAGCCTGGATCTGCAGGCTAACCGATGGTTGGCTCAGAAAAAGTGCTTCCGCGGCGCGCGACAGGGTGCCGAGTTTGGCCGTATACAAGAACGCCCGCAGCTGTTTGAGCCGGCTGCCTTTGTAGTAAAAGCGCGCGGCACCGCTGCCGCGCGGTTTGCGCGGGACACGACGTTTGCGTTTGGTTGGAGCGGTCACCATGGCCGGATTATGCTGGGTTTGGCCCCGCAACGATCAGTACGAGATGGCCATGAGCAGCCCGCTGCTGTCCCGTGACAGTGTTTCCGGCAGTGTTCTGGCGGCCCCGGTGACAATCCGCTCGGCACTCCACAACGCGACGATCGCATCCAGGATGTCATCAGGTTGGGCAACTCGTTTGGGTACTTCATCCAGAACACGCTGGATCGCCCCCCGCTTGAACCATGGCGACAACAAAAGCAGGCGCTGCCGATGTCCTTCCTCGGTCCGCTTGGACAGAACCAGGCCGCGACCCGCACCACCGTTCAAAGCGGCAAAACAGACTTCCGGATGCACCTCGCGTACCCGTGACCGCGCTAGCTCGTCTTGTTGCAGCAATACATCCCAATCCCGGATCTTGGGGAACAGTGCAAACGCCTGCGCACTCAAGCCGCGGCCGTCGATCTCCCTTTGCCTGGCCGAAGCCTCGACGCGTGTCGTGTAACCCAGCACTGCCCGAAGGGGCGCCGGGAAAATGCTCGAAGACCGGGCGCCGCCCACAAATCGTCGGGCTTCGTGATCGCTCGGTCGGGGACCGCTATCGCCAAGCCCGATCGGCACATCGACACCAATTGCTTCGGCGTCGCGGTGAGCCGACCACAGCGACGAGGCATCGGCATAACGAACCCAACGGAGCCGCGTCCTGTCACGCCAAACCGCAAACCAACCGGACCCGGCACCATCAACACCAACAGCATGGTGGGGCCGGATCATCGGGCCTTCAGCGATCAGTCCAGCTTCGCGCGTTGAGACTTCAATCCTTCCAGCTGGACACTCCAGTCGGACAGTCGCGCACGTTCCTGATCGACCACGGCCGCCGGAGCATTCTGCACGAACGTGGCATTACCCAGTTTGCCTTCGCACTTCCTGATCTCGACTTCGATGCGCCCGATTTCCTTGTCGAGGCGCTTTTTCTCGGCATCCAGATCAATGAGTCCGGCGAGCGGAATAAGGATTCGCAAGGTGCCCACCACCGCCGCTGCCGACGCAGGCTCGGTTTCGCCCGAAGCGAGGAAACGAGGCGACTCGGCGCGCGCCAGGAAAGTGATCTGCGGCAGGAACTTGTCGACCCGGCGGGCATCTTGAGCGTCACCGCCCACAAACAGCAGCGGCAGTGGTTTGCCAGGCGAGATGTTCATCTCGCCACGAATCCGGCGAACGCCGGCCAGCACGGACTTCAGCCAGTCCACTTCAGCAGCGGCTTCCAGGTCGACAGCGACGTCTTCCGGACGCGGGTAACGTTGCGTACCGACAAACTGGTTGGTGGCATCGATGCCCAGACGGGGTGCCACGTGCTGCCAGATTTCTTCCGTGACGAACGGAATCAACGGGTGCGCCAGTCTCAACACTGTTTCGAGCACGGTCAGCAAAGTCCGACGTGTAGACGCCACGGCTGCCGAATCGTTGCCCTGCAACGCCGGCTTCGACAGTTCCAGGAACCAATCGCAGAATTCGTTCCAGACAAAGTCATACAGCGCCTGCGCCAATAGATCGAAGCGATAAGCTGCCATCTGCGTGTGCATCTCGGCAACGGTCGCCTGCAGTCGGGTCAGGATCCAGCGTTCGGCTTCCGTCGCCGGGGCGGTTGCCGGAGCCGCCGCATCGAACCCTTCCGTGTTCATCAACACGAAGCGGCTGGCGTTCCAGAGCTTGTTGCAGAAGTTCTTGTAGCCCTCGCAGCGCGAGAAGTCGAACTTGATGTCTCGACCGTGCGACGCGAGTGAGGCGAAGGTGAAACGCAAAGCATCGGCGCCAACCCCATCGATGCCGTCCGGGAATTCTTTCTGTGTGGCCTTCGCGATCTTCTCGGCCATCTGCGGCTGCATCAGTCCGGCGGTACGTTTGGCAATCAGTTCGTCGAGCGAAATGCCGTCAATCAGATCCAATGGATCAAGCACGTTGCCCTTCGACTTGGACATCTTGTTGCCGTCGCGATCGCGCACGAGGCCGGTGATGTAGACATCCTTGAACGGGACCTGGCCGGTGAAATGATCGGTCATCATGATCATCCGCGCGACCCAGAAAAAGATGATGTCGAACCCGGTCACCAGCACCGAAGTCGGCAGGAACGTGTCGTAGCCGAATCGCTGCTGTGCTTCCGGATTCGGCCAGCCGAGCGTGGAGTGACTCCACAGCGCCGACGAGAACCAGGTTTCGAGTACGTCGTCGTCACGCTTCAGCGGTGACGTGATGCCGGCAGCAAGCGCCTTGGCAGCGGCTTCCTCGTCACTGCGCGCAACGATGATTTCGCCAGTCTCGGCGTACCACGCCGGAATCCGGTGACCCCACCAGAGTTGACGCGAGATACACCAATCCTGGATGTTGCCGAGCCAATGCCGATAGGTGTTGATCCAGTTCTCCGGAACAAACCTCACCGAACCGTTCTCGACCAGTTCCAGGCCACGCTTGGCCAGATGATCCATGCCGACGAACCACTGGTAGGTCAGGTACGGCTCAATGACCTGGCCGGATCGATCACCACGCGGCACCATCAATTTGTGCGCTTTCTCTTCGATCAACAGGCCCAGATCGGTGAGATCGGCGAGCACGGCCTTGCGCGCAACATAGCGGTCCAGACCCTGATACTTGGCAGGTGCTGTAGCGTTGATCTTCGCATCCGGGGTGAAGATGTTGATCATCACCAGGTTGTGACGTTTGCCGATCTCGAAGTCGTTGAAGTCGTGAGCTGGCGTGATCTTGACGCAGCCGGTGCCGAAGTCCTTGTCGACATAGGCATCGGCAATGATCGGGATCTCGCGGTCGGTCAGCGGCAACTTCAGGGTCTTGCCGATCAGCGCGCTGTAACGCTCGTCTTCAGGATGAACGGCCACGGCGACGTCACCGAGCATGGTTTCTGGTCGGGTCGTCGCGACGATCAACTGGCCGCTGCCGTCACTGAGCGGATAGGCAATCGACCATAGTTTGCCGTGCTCTTCCTCGCTGACCACTTCCAGATCCGAGATGGCTGTCAGCAGCACCGGGTCCCAGTTCACCAGACGCTGGCCACGATAGATCAAGCCCTCATCGAACAGGCGCACGAAGGTTTCGGTGACCGCTTCGGACAGGCCGGCGTCCATGGTGAAACGTTCGCGTGACCAGTCACCCGAGGTACCCATGCGGCGCATCTGCCGGGAAATCGTGCTGCCCGATTCTTCCTTCCATTGCCAAACGCGTTCGATGAACGCTTCGCGACCCAAGCCGTTGCGAGTCAGGCCCTCGCGTTCCAACAGTCGACTGACCACCATTTCGGTGGCGATGCCGGCGTGGTCTGTGCCTACTTGCCAGAGGGTGTTCCGACCCATCATGCGCTGGTAACGGATCAGCGTATCCATCAGAGTGTGCTGGAACGCGTGGCCCATGTGCAGCGTGCCGGTCACGTTCGGCGGCGGCAGCATGATCGTGTACGGCTCTCCCGACCCGTTAGGAGCGAAATAACCGGAAGCTTCCCAGCGGGGATACCACTGCGCTTCAATGGCTTTGGGTTCGAAAGATTTGTCCATGGCTCATGCTCCGCCCGGGCCGATCAGGCCCGGAAAATTAGGATTGATAGCCCTATAGGCTAGCAAGCCCGCACGGAGCATGCGAATCGACCGACCCGTCTATTCGTAGCCGTTGCAATAGATGTCTTCGACAAAGGTGCCGCAAACCCCGATGACCGGCAGATCATGGTGCTCGCAGTGGTCGGCTTCCGGCGTCGCGGCACAGTCGACCAGCAGGTTTGGATCGGCGCTGTCGGTGGCCGCCGTCGCAATCGCGGCGACAACCGTGTTGTCGATGGTCAAACGTGACAACAAGCCGTTCGCGAGGCTGACCCGGATCACCCCCGTGCCGGTGCCATTGACCGGGATACCCTGACCTCGACTGCAGCGCAGGGTTTGGCCGGCCGCAGCCGTGCCGCTCGCGGTGCAGGCGGTGATGGGATATCCCGACCCGGTCGTCAATGAGTGGTAACTGAAGCCCGGCGGCAATTGCATCAGAACATAAAAATTGCCGGCGCCGGCGTTCCCGGAATTCCGGAAACTGACCGTCAGCGAGCCACTGTTGGTCTGGATCGGCAGCGTCGCAGGCGAATGTGTGATGCTGGTGATCTCCAGGATTGCCTGGGGCGTTGCTTCGACACCGAACACCTTCTCGAAGCAGCCGGTCTGGTTCATGTCGGTCGCACAGTCGGGAGCGGCAGGAATCGGCTGTGGGGTGTTGTTGCCGACTTCGGTCCAGATCCGTATCGGGCCGGGGACCGTTGCATCGGGAGCAACGGCCGCATTCACGATGAAATCCCAAGTACCGTTGACGTCCGAGCTGGTGGTGCAGACTGTCGGATTGCTGCCCGCAGCGGTGCACGTAAAGTTGTACAACTGGCCTGCCTGCCGACTGACGAAACTGACTTCAGGCGGCCAATGAATGCGAAGCGTGATCGGACCGTTCGGTTGCGTAAAACCCGCATCATTGAACCGGAACCGCAGGCTTTCGGTGACCCCCTGCGTCAGCACGTCATCGCTGAATGCCGTGATGCTGGTGATCTCGAGCCGCGACGCAACACCATCGTTGATGCGGCGAGCACACTGTGTGCGCACATCGGTTCCGGTGGCGCAGACGAGCGGCGTCGGCAACGGAAACTGCGAGTTCTCGACAGTGGCGTCGAAGACCACTGCCCCGGGTCCGATCAACGCAAAGTCGGGCGCTACATCAAAGATGAACGTGGCCAACTGGGTGGATCCATTGGCCAGGTTCGTGCTGCGCACACAGATCACGTCGCGCTGGTTGGTCGCGGCGGTGCAGGGCATGTCGGCGCCGATCGACTGCCGGAAGCTGATGCCTTCCGGCAGGGTGGTTCGCATCGTCAGGGGCGGCGTCAATGTTGCACCAGAAACATTGACGATTCGGAGTTGGAACTGGTTCGTCGGCAGCGTGCTGCCGATCGTGCCGCTGGCCGTGGGCGCTTGCACCACGAGCCACATGCTGGCCATGTCGGCACGCGCGGGCGCCATCACGACCAACAGGAACACCAGATACAGGAGGCGGAAACGGTGCATGGCGGCAGTCCTCTTTCGGATTGCCGGCACGATAGTGCGACCCCTCAGCGGCCAACTACCCTGCGATTCGGGGGTAAGGCATAGTCGGTCAGTCGAGACCGATCAGGCCCATTCGGTCAATCCTTCCGCCTCGTACAAAGCCTTGAATGACGGTCGCGCCTTCATGCGCGCAACAAACTCTGCCAACACCGGCCAGCTGGTCGCCGGCTTCGGCATGTTGCGCGACCAGCGCATCAACATGAACGCGTGCAGGTCGGTCACGGTCAGGTCGGCGCCACACAAATAGGGGCCATTGGCCGACAAATGGTCGGCCAGACGATCGAACACCACTTCCACTTTTGACTGGGCAGCGGCCTTGGCACCATCGATGGCCGATTCACCTGCAGCTTCGTGCGGGTAGAACCACAGGCGAAACGCCGGCTGCAGCGTGTTCGCCAGATAAAGCATCCATTGCAGATAAGGCGCGCGAGCGGTACTGCCCACCGGCGGCGCGAGTTTTTGTTCGCGTTCGGCGAGCCAAAGCAGCAAAGCCGCGCTTTCGCTCATGGCCTGATCCTGGTGGACCAAGGTCGGCACCACGCCGTTTGGATTCAGCCGCAGATAGGCGGCGGATTTCTGTTGGCCGGCCTGGAGGTCGACGCGCACGAGTTCGAACGGGACTGCCATTTCGAGCAGCGCCAGGTGGACCGAGAAGCTCGCAGCGCCAGGAGCAAAATAAAGGGAGTACATGGAGGATTCCTCGTGACTGGAAAGACGCCGGTCGGGGCTGTCCGCAAACATCCCCGTCAAATTGGGAGGGGTTCAGTGCTCGGAATCGTCGCTGCCACCGCCAAAACTCAGACGGCCGTCGAGGCCACCCGGTTCATCACCATCGGCTGCAGGAGCTCCTTCCTCGTTGCCCATGTTCTCGGTGCGCACGTTGCCGACGTCCTTGCCTGGCCGCCACCACTGATAGGTCTTTTGAGCCTTGCCGCTTTCGCGCGCGCTGACCTCAAGCAACAACTCGTTGCGTCGCTCGGTGCTGACTTCCGTCCAATGGCAACCGAGCACCGCACCTTCGAGTGCATACAGCAGGTTCAGGCTCGCCTTGAAGCCGGCCTTCTTGACCTTGAAGAAGACTTCGATCGCACCGATCGCCTTGACCTCGTCTTCAGTGCGAATGCCGACCTGACGCAACCAGGCGGCACTCTTCGGCCCGACGTTGCGAATCTTGACTGCTGTCACGCTCACGCTGCAGACGCCAGTTGACCCGACCGCAAACTGGCCAGGAATACCCGGGCAATGGCTTCCAGACCGGTCTGGTCAATCGGGTCGAACCGATCCAACACGGGAGAATCCAGGTCCAGCACGCCGATCAGCTCGTCGCCGTCATACAGCGGTACGACAATTTCGGAGGCCGAGGCCGAGTCGCAGGCAATGTGCCCGGGAAACGCGTGCACATCACCCACCAACTGGGTACGGCGCAAGGTGGCGGCTGTGCCGCAGACACCCTTGCCAAGCGGAATCCGGACACATGCCGGCTTGCCCTGAAATGGGCCAACCACCAGTTCCTGGCCGTCGTAGAAGTAGAAGCCGACCCAGTTCACGTCGCTCAGCGCGTGGAACAAAAGCGCCGACAGGTTTGCCGCATTCGCGATCCGGTCGCGCTCGCCGGCCAGCAAGCCCTCGGCCTGTTCGCGCAGTTGCGCGTAGAACTCGGTCTTGTCGCCAGCGGCAATCGGTTTGGATTCGAACATGATGTGATCCAGCGGGAAAGATCACAGTTTAGCAGGCCGCGAAACATGCGCCCTGCTCAACCATCATGCCTTCCGCGTCTTGCTGCGGGTTGCTGGCCTTTTCTTCGCGGCAGGTTTTTTCGCTGCCGGCTTCGGCTTCGGCTTCGCTTTCGCAGCCGATTTCGCGGGCGTCTTGGCGACGCCGGCCTTCTTTACGGGCGCGCTTGCGACAGCAGCCGGTGCCGACTCGCCAGCCAGGTAGCGCCGCACTTCCGATGCATGTGTTTTGACGTCGACCTTGGGCCAGACCTGTTCGACCCGACCGGCTGCATCGACGACAAACGTGCAGCGAAGGATGCCCATGTACTTGCGGCCATAGAGCGACTTCTCGCCCCAGGCACCCATTCCCTCGATCAACTGGCGATCCGGGTCGGCCAACAGCCGGAAATTCAGCGATTGTTTGTCGACAAATCGCCGGTGACTGGCCACGGTGTCTGCGCTGATGCCGAATACCGGTACGCCGAGTTTGCCGAAAGCCGGTTGTTCGTCACGAAACCCGCAAGCCTGGGTTGTGCAGCCCGGCGTGCTGTCCTTCGGATAAAAGTACAGCACGAACCGCGTGCCCTTGAGGCTGGCCTTGGAGACGACCTGGCCGTTTTCGTCGGGCAGGGAAAAGTTCGGGATGGGGTTACGGATGTCCAGCATCTTCAGGTTCCTCGGAAATCGGCACAGGAGTGGCCGCAACCACTGAGTCTGGCAAGAGGTGCCGTGCAAAAAAGGTGAGCAAGGCATTGCCGTAGTGTTTTTTCATGTACGGGCTGGAAATGCCGTGTTTTGCGCCTGGGTAGGTCATCAGTTCGAAACCGCGACCGCGTTCCTGAAGTGCGGTCATCAGTTTGGTCGAGTTCGTGAACAGCACGTTGTTGTCAGCCATGCCATGCACCAGCAGCAGCGGCGAGGTCAGGCCGTCCACATGGGCAAACACCGCGCTGTCGGTATAACCCTCAGCATTGGACGCCGGATGGTCCATGTATCGTTCGGTGTAATGCGTGTCGTATAGCGCCCAGTCGGTGACCGGCGCGCCGGCTATACCGGCCGCGATCTCGTTGGAATGTTTGGCCAGCATCATCAGGCTCATGTAGCCGCCATAACTCCAGCCATAGACGCCCACGCGTGCGGGATCGACGAAGGGCTGCTGCTTCAGCCAACGGATCCCGGTCATCTGGTCGTCGACCTCCGGGCCACCCATCCGTCGGAACAGGGCTTCCTCGAACGCCTTGCCACGACGAGGACTGCCGCGGTTGTCGAGGACGAACACAACATATCCGCGACGCGCGAGAACTTGCCAATGCAAGTCACCCCAGGCTTTCTGGACCATCTGCTTGTGCGGTCCGCCATACACGTTGACGATCGCCGGGTAACGGCGATTCGGGTCAAAGTTGGAAGGCTTGATCAATCGATAATGAAACGTCTCGCCGGCTTCGTTCTTGATCGAGCCGAACTCGCTTCGTGCGTGGTCGGCAACGTACGGGTCATAGGGATGATCCGAACCCAAAGCGTTCGCTTCGAGCACCGCCAACTGCTCGCCGGTATTGCGGAACAACCGGACGCTCGGTGGCGCTTCGGCGGCACTGAAGGTGTCGATGAACACGCTCGCGTCCTTTGCAAACACGGCGTTGTGCATCCCTTCCCCGGCGCTGAGCATTTCCGCCGATTTGACTGCCTCGTTCATCGGCACACCGAACACCTGTGCCTGCAATGGATCCGGCCCGCCGGACACGAAATAGAGCCGCTCAGACTGTTCGTCGACAGCAGCGATTCGATCCACCACCCAGCCTTCCGGTGACAGCGCATAACGCAATCGGCCTTCGCCATCGAACCGGTACACCCGTGCAAAGCCGTCGCGTTCCGACGTCCACAGGAAATCTCCGTCAGCCAGGAAATGCAGGTCGTCATTCAGATTGACGAAGGATTTGCTTTCCTCGACCAGCAACACTCGTGTCGTGCCCGCAGCGCGTTGGTATTGCCGAAGCTCGAGGCGTCGCTGGTCACGCGATTGCCATTGATAGGTCAGGAATTCTGAGTGTTTCGGCCATTCGACGCGCGCCAAATAGGCGTCGTCGCGGCCGTCGGTGACCCATTCCACCTTGACGTCGGCGCTGGCGATCGTCGTGCCGCTGGCATCACTGACCAGGCCGGCTGGCCGCACTTGTGCCAGGTCGATCAGACCGAGCTTTACCGAAGCGTTGGTTTCGCCGGCGGCGGGATAACGCTGTTCGATCACCTGGACGTTGTCCGCGTTGATCTCGAAACGACGCTGGATGGGAACCGGTGATTCATCGACCCGGGCGAAGGCGACCGCGGAGTCGTCGGGTGCCCACCAGTACCCCTCGAATCGCGCCATTTCCTCTTGGGCGATGAACTCGGCCGTGCCGTTCGACACCAGACCCTCACCATCAAACGTCAGCTGGATCGAGCGGTCTGTATCCAATTCGATCAGCCACAGATCCTGTTCCCTCACAAAACTCAGGAACTTGCCGGCCGGCGAGACGCGGGCATCCGTGACGAAACCCAACGCGGCGCTGGTGAGCTTGCGAACGGCATCCGGACCGGTCTGTTCAAGGTCGTAAAGGAAGACTTCGCCATTCAATGGAAACACCAGTTTCTTGCCATCAGGCGAGAAGCTGTATTCGAGGATACCCTTGAGGCTGGCCGTTCGAGCGCGTTCGCGACGGGCTTGTTCCTCGGCCGACAGTTTTTCGCCGTCCGGATTCAGCAACGCGGAATCGACCAGCAACTCGGTCTTGCCGCTTTCGATGTGGTACTGCCAAAGATCGAGCTGAAACTGGTCGGTGTCCTTGCCGCGAAGGAACGTGACGCGACTGCCGTCCGGAGCCAATTTCAGGCCCTGCGGCGTTTTGCCGACCAGGGCCGGTGGTTCGAACAGGCGGTCGACCGTCAGGTCGGCGGCAGTGCAGGCCATACTCATGGTCATCAATCCGGCAAGCAGGAAGCGGTGCATGGTTCACCCAGGTGATCTGTCGAGCGCCCGAGTGTAACCAAAGGCGGGCATTCAGCCTGTGGCGAACGACCACATGTGTCAGCGCCCGGATTCCGAGTCGGGATTGCTGCCGGACCCAAGGTCCAGAGGCAATTGTTCGTCCTCGGTACCCATCAGGCCGTTCGGGACCATCGCCCGATTGACCAGTTCGCTGAACTGGGCTTCCCCGCGGGCACCCAGCGCCAACAATCGTAGGTGGGCATCGATACTGCGCTCGATGCAAGTCGGCAGCAGCCGAGGGTCCCGCACATATCGATTCCACGTCGGCCGCGTCAGCCCCAGCACCCGCCAGGGCGGAGCGGTGCCGCAAGCTGCTGAAAACCGCTCCAGCCGCAAACGCAATCGGGCAGTCCGGGCTGATGCACGAGCAGGCTTCCTCGATCCAGGCTTCGGCTTCATCCGGGCTGTCACTCCAACCAGATCGTCGCGACGATGAACGGCATCAATCGAATCAACTCAATTACTGTTTCCGGCCATCGCGCATCCACCATTCGCCGAGGCGCGCCAGCCCTTCCGAAAGCGTGGCCCGGGGCTGATACCCCAAGTCGCGCCGGGCGGCGTTGATGTTGAACCAATGGGCAGTGGACAACTGTTCGGCGAGGAAACGGGTCATCGGTGGATCGTCGGTTCGTCCGGTCAGCGAATACCACGATTCGAAGAACAGGCCGGCCAGTCTGGCGGCGGCCACCGGAATGCGCCGGGTCTCGGGCTGACGACCGCAAGCCTTGAGCATTTTGTTGATCATGTCATCGAGGGCAATCGGTTGGCCCTGCGAGATGAAGTACGCCTTGCCTGAGCAGGGACTGCCGATGTCGAGACGGTCGAGGGCGTTGAGATGCGCTTCAGCCGCGTTATCGATGTACACCGTGTCGACCAGCTTCGGCTTGCCGATGAAGCGCAAGCGGCCCTGTTGCTGACGTTTCAGCAGCCGGGGCAGCAGATGGTGGTCACCCGGACCCCAGATCAGATGCGGGCGCAGTGCGACCGTTGCCAATGTGGCTCCGTTGGCTTTGAGGACATGGCGCTCGGCGACTGCTTTTGTAGCGGGATAGTGTGCAGCGAAGTGGCTGGGATAGGGCAGGGACTCGTCGCCACCTTCGATGTCTCCGCCGGAATGCACCACACTTGGTGTCGAGGTATGTACCAGTTTGCGGATGCCATTGAGTTCACACGCGCCGAGTATCGCCAGCGTGCCGCCCACATTTGCGGCAGTGAAGTCGGCGAGTGAGCCCCAGATTCCTGCTTTGGCGGCGGTATGGATCACCGCGTCACATCCATGGCTCGCCTCGATCACCTTGTCGAGTGCGGAAATGTCGCCCTGAAACTGGCGGACGCCGAGCTGATCCAACACATCGGTGCGTGAGCGCGCGATGCTAACGACCTCGTCGCCACGAGCCTTCAACATCCGGCAGATGGCGCCGCCCAAAAATCCCGTTCCACCCGTGACCAGTACCTTCATGACCCACAACCTGAAGTGTCAAAGCCGGGCATGCTGCCCGCGGAGTCCGTCGATTGCAATCTCAATCCAGCTTCTTGATCCACTTCAACAGCGGTGTCCAGTCTTCTTGGTGGCTCACCACCTGTTCCGAGTGGTAGTCGAAAATGCTGCGCCCAATCCCTGCCATCAGCGCATAACCCCCTGAATCGCGCAGTTCCGCGATGACCGGTGGACCCAGTGCCCGCATGCGATCGAGATTGCTGCGCGACAGATTGGTCCACGGCTTGAGTCGATTGGCGACGATTGCGACCGGAACCTTGCGGCGTTTGAACTCGGAACTTTCAGCCAGACCCGTCAGGAACCGTTCGGTCGCATCCAGATCGATGACACTCGGGACAACCGGTACCAGAATGCCGTCGAGATGTTCGCTGACCGCGGCGACTTCGGCAGCACCCGTTCCCGCTGGCGAGTCGATCACGACACGTTCGGCACCCTTCGGCAGTTTCGCCAGCACTTTGGGACCCAACCGGGCCGACAGGCCGAGCACTGCGCCGCGCTCCAGACCGGCCCGCCGTTCGCACCAGTGCATGGATGATTCCTGTGGATCACAGTCGATCAAGACGGTTCGCTTGTCGGCGAGCGCATAGAACGCGGCCAGATTCGTGGTGATCGTGGTTTTGCCACAGCCGCCCTTGCTGCTGGCGATCAGGATGGTGCGCATGCGCTGTCCTCAGGCTGCAATCGATGCCGGGAATCTACCAGCTTGTCGATTCACGGCGCGCCACCCAAGAAAAAGGCCCGCGGTGGACACCGCGGGCCTTGTCTTGTCGATCAGACTGCCTTGGATCAGAACGTCACGGACCAGCTGTTGATGTAGCCAGTATCGCCACTGGCGGCATCCTGCACACGCAGGTTCCAAGTTCCGTTCAACAATTCCGACGACAGGTTCAGCGTCACGGTCTTGACGATGTTGTCGGTGCCGGCGCCGGTGCGGTTGTGGATGTTGTACAGCGTGCCATCCGGAGCAACGAGGTCGACCTTCAGGTCACCCTGGTAGGTGTGCACGATGTTCACCGACACCGAAGCCGGGGCCGGGGCATTGCCAGTCCGACCGCTGACCGTGATCGGCGAATTGACGGTTGCGTTGTCGGCAATCGCGACATCGGTGCCGTTCGTGTAGGTCTGGGCCGTGCCACCGCCGCCGCCGCCCGTGGTGTAGCTACCGGTGATCGACAGGCCC
>JBEIPT010000342.1:0-4207 GCA_040376895.1 Lysobacteraceae bacterium
ATCCGCGAACATCCGGTTCTGCTCAACCGCGCACCGACGCTGCATCGTCTCGGCATCCAGGCATTCGAGCCGGTGCTGATCGAAGGCAAGGCGATCCAGCTGCATCCGCTCGTCTGTACGGCGTTCAACGCCGACTTCGACGGTGACCAGATGGCCGTCCACGTGCCGCTGTCGATCGAGGCGCAGCTCGAAGCCCGCGCCCTGATGATGTCGTCGAACAACATCCTGTCGCCAGCGAACGGTGACCCGATCATCGTGCCGACCCAGGACGTCGTCCTTGGTCTGTACTACATGACTCGCGAACTGATCAACGCCAAGGGCGAAGGCATGGTGTTCGCGAACACCTCGGAAGTGAAGCGCGCGTACGACAACCGTGCCGTCGCGCTTCATGCCAAGGTCAAGGTCCGCTTGACCGAGACGGTGATCGACGCACAGAAGAACCGCTCGGTGAAGACCAGCATCGTGGACACCACGATCGGTCGTGCACTGCTTGCTGAAATCCTGCCGACCGGCCTGCCGTTTGCACTGGTCAACCAGGATCTCACCAAGAAGGCGATCTCGCGCCTGATCAACGGTTGTTACCGTCTGCTCGGCCTGAAGGACACCGTCGTGTTCGCCGACCAGCTGATGTACACCGGCTTTGCCTACGCCACGCGCGCCGGCGTGTCGATCGGTATCGACGACATGACCATCCCGAGCGAGAAGCGCGCGATCCTGGCGCTGGCCGAAAAGGAACAGATCGAAATCCAGGAGCAGTTTGCTTCCGGTCTCGTCACCTCCGGCGAACGCTACAACAAGGTCGTCGATATCTGGTCGCGTACGAACGAGCAGGTCGCTCAGGCCATGATGAAGGGCATCGGCACCGATCGTACGGTCAACGCCAAGGGCGAACCGGTCGAACAGAAGTCGATGAACTCGATTTACATCATGGCCGACTCCGGCGCCCGAGGTTCCGCTGCCCAGATCCGTCAGCTCGCCGGTATGCGCGGCCTGATGGCGCGTCCGGACGGCTCGATCATCGAAACGCCGATCAAGGCGAACTTCCGTGAAGGCCTCGATGTCCTCCAGTACTTCATCTCGACCCACGGTGCCCGAAAGGGTCTGGCCGATACGGCGCTGAAGACCGCGAACTCCGGCTACCTGACCCGTCGACTCGTCGACGTCGCGCAGGACATGGTTGTCACCGAGATGGATTGCGGCACGTTGGGCAGCCTCAACATGACTGCCATTGTCGAAGGTGGTGATGTCGTCGAAGCACTGCGTGACCGAGTCCTCGGTCGTGTCGTGGCCGAAGACATCTACCTCGGCTCCGATGACACCAAGCCGTTCATCACCCGCAACACCCTGCTCGACGAAAAGCTCGTCGACGAGATGGAAGCGGCTGGTGTGCAGACCCTGCAGGTCCGTTCGGCCATCAGCTGCGAAGCCCGCTTCGGCGTTTGCGCCCGCTGCTACGGCCGCGATCTGGCACGTGGTCACATCGTCAACAACGGCGAAGCGGTTGGTGTCATTGCCGCCCAGTCGATCGGTGAGCCGGGTACCCAGCTGACCATGCGTACGTTCCATATCGGTGGTGCAGCTTCACGTGCTGCCGCCATCGACAGCGTGCAGGTCAAGACGGTCGGTTCGTTGCGCTTCAACAACATGAAGACGGTGCAGCATTCCCAGGGTCACCTGGTTGCGGTCTCGCGTTCCGGTGAACTGTCGGTCATCGACAATCACGGTCGTGAGCGCGAACGTTATCGTGTGCCGTACGGCGCGACGATCTCGGTCAAGGAAGGTATGCCGGTCAAGGCTGGCCAGACCGTGGCCAACTGGGATCCGCATACGCACCCGATCGTTTCGGAAGTTGCCGGTGTCATCCGCTTCAACGACTTCATCGACGGCATCACGGTGCAGGAACAGGTCGACGAACTGACTGGTCTGCAGTCGGCGGTCGTGACCGATCCGAAGCGTCGTGGCCCGCAGGCGAAGGACTTGCGCCCGACCGTGCGCATCGAAGACAAGAAGGGCAAGGAACTCAAGTTGCCGGGTACGGAAGTTCCGGCGCAGTACTTCCTGCCGCCTGGTGCGATCATTTCGCTGCAGGCTGGCGCGTCCGTGGGTGTGGGTGACGTGGTTGCCCGTATCCCGCAGGAAACGTCGAAGACCCGCGACATCACCGGCGGTCTGCCGCGTGTGGCCGACTTGTTCGAAGCCCGCAAGCCGAAGGAACCGGCCATCCTGGCCGAGGTCACTGGCCTGGTCAGCTTCGGCAAGGACACCAAGGGCAAGCAGCGCCTGGTCATCACCGACAAGGACGGCAACGTCTACGAGGAACTGATTCCGAAGTGGCGTCAGGTCATCGTGTTCGAAGGTGAGCATGTGACGAAGGGCGAAACCGTCGTCGACGGTGAGCCGAACCCGCATGACATCCTTCGTTTGCTGGGTGTGGAGCCGCTGGCTTCCTACCTCACGAAGGAAATCCAGGACGTCTACCGCCTGCAGGGCGTGAAGATCAACGACAAGCACATTGAAGTGATTGTCCGTCAGATGTTGCGCAAGGTTGAAATCACCGACGGCGGCGACACCCGTTACCTCCGTGGTGAGCAGGTCGATCGAATCCGCCTGACCGAAGAAAACAACCGGACCCGCAATCGCAACGAGCGCCCGGCGAACTACGACCCGATCCTGCTGGGCATCACCAAGGCCTCGCTGGCGACGGAATCGTTCATTTCGGCCGCTTCGTTCCAGGAGACGACACGTGTTTTGACAGAAGCCTCGGTTCGCGGTACCCGCGACACCTTGCGCGGTCTGAAGGAAAACGTTATTGTAGGCCGTCTCATCCCAGCTGGTACCGGTCTTGCCTATCACGCCAAACGGCGTGCTGCGAACGCCGGATTGACCGAAGCCGAAATGAACTCGTTTGGTGGTGGCGGCGGAGTAACGTTTGCCGAACCGCTCGCCGACGATTCCGGTGGGGATGACGCCTAATAATTAGGCGACTATTAAATCGAAAAGAGGTTCAGGAAGAACTTCGTGTTCGTGGGCAGGATGCCGGGACAGTGCGTTGACGAAACCGTTCAATGCCTGTTAAAGTCTCAAAGCTGACAGGCCAGCTCGTGCTGGCCTGTCTTTCGTTTCTCAGGACTCTTTGAAATCATGTCGACGATCAATCAGCTGGTGCGCCGCGCGCGCAGCCCAAAGACCTACAAGAGTGCCTCCCCGGCGCTTGCCAAATGTCCGCAACGCCGTGGCGTCTGCACCCGTGTCTACACGACCACCCCGAAGAAGCCGAACTCGGCCCTTCGCAAAGTCGCCAAGGTCCGTTTGACCAATGGCTTCGAGGTGATCAGTTACATCGGTGGTGAAGGCCACAACCTCCAGGAACACTCCGTGGTGCTTATCCGCGGCGGTCGTGTCAAAGACCTCCCGGGCGTGCGTTACCACACTGTGCGCGGTTCGCTCGATGCCTCCGGCGTCGCCAAGCGCCGCCAGAGTCGTTCCAAGTACGGCGCCAAGCGCCCGAAAAGCTAATTTTCTGAATCAAGGCATTCCCTATGTCGCGTAAAGGCTCAACTCCGCAACGCGCTGTCATTGCTGATCCCAAGCATGGCAGCGACATGATCGCTCGCTTCATCAACATGGTGATGAAGAGCGGCAAAAAATCGGTCGCCGAAGGCATCGTTTACGGTGCTCTCGAAGTGATCGGCGAAAAGAACGCCGACTCGGTCAATCTGGTCGAGAAAGCCCTGAACAACGTCGCTCCGGCAGTCGAGGTCAAATCTCGTCGCGTCGGTGGTGCCACGTATCAGGTGCCGGTCGAAGTGCGCCCTGCGCGCCGCTTGGCCCTCGCCATGCGCTGGACGATTGAAGCTGCGCGCAAGCGCGGTGAAACGTCGATGCCGCGCAAGCTGGCTGGCGAATTGCTCGACGCCTCCGAAAGCCGCGGTGGCGCGGTCAAGAAGCGCGAAGAAACTCACCGTATGGCCGACGCCAATAAGGCGTTTGCACACTACCGCTGGTAAGCGAGAGAGACCATGGCACGCACTACGCCTATCGAGCGCTACCGCAACTTCGGCATCATGGCCCACATCGATGCCGGCAAGACCACCACGACCGAACGCATCCTTTTCTACACCGGCGTCAATCACAAGATTGGCGAAGTGCATGAAGGTGCGGCGACGATGGACTGGATGGAGCAGGAACAAGAGCGCGGCATCACCAT
>JBEIPT010000326.1:0-4471 GCA_040376895.1 Lysobacteraceae bacterium
AAACGGTTGATCGGACTCGACGTTGATCACACCAATCACGTCACCTCGAAGGATGATTGGAACCGCCAGTTCGGCTGCAGGGGGCATCACGCCGGGCGGAGTGATGTAGCGCGGGTCATTCGCCACGTCATTGACACACTGGCTCCGCCGCTCGGTCACTGCCGCACCCATGATGCCGCGCCGGATCGGAATTCGGTCGATGTGCTTGATCCGGTGCTTGTAGTCGCCGCCGCGGATCCGGATGACGAGCATTTCGTGGTCCTCCGGATCGATCAACGGGATGTCGATGTTCGGAAAACCGAGCATGTCGTGCATGGCATCGGCGACCTGCTGCAGCAGCGTCAGTTCGGTTTCAGAACTGCCGGCCATGCTCGACACTCGCGCAATCAGCGCAAAACGCTGTGCCCGCCGACGTTCGGCGGCATAACGCCGGGCATTTTCGATGGCGATGCCGGCATGCCGTGCGAACAGGGCCAGCAGTGTCATGTGTTCGTCGCTGAATTCATGGCCGGCGCGGGCACCTACACCGAAGAAACCGATCAGCTGGTCGTGCCAGAACACCGGCATACCCACCACTTGATTGTCGACCAACTCGGGCAGCGTGATCTTTGCGAGGTCGCCGTATCGCGCCACAACCGGCGCACGGGTTGCCAGAACCCGGCCGGCAAGACCGACGCCGGGTCCCATTTCCGACCCCAGCTCCCGATCCGGCATGTGGTAGACGGCTTCGGTGCGGATGACATTGCGATCGGGATCGTAGAGTCCGATGGTTCCGTCATCGGCACCAATCAGTTCGCAGGCATTTCCGATGAGCCGCGTGAGCAAGGGCCCGAGCTCGAGTTCGCTCGAGACGTCCTCGACCATGCGGCTGAGTGCCTTGATTTTCTGGCTGTCGGAATCCATCGTCGTCGTCTGGCGTCTGGATGCCGAGCTTATCCGCTTGGCTGCCGCCCCGGCACTGACTTCCGGCGGGTCAGTCCAATTCCGGCGCGCTCGGGAACAATCGGGCCCGGATCTCCGCGAACGTCGAATCCAGAGGTGCCACGCAGTGCATCGCTGCTCCGGTGGTCGGATGCTCGAAATTCAGGGACGCCGCATGCAACAGCAGGCGTTCGCACGCGAAGTGGTCGCGGAACAATCGATTGTGTTCGGTCCGGCCGTGACTGGTGTCGCCGATCAGATGGTGCGAGATGTGATGGAAGTGCCGGCGGATCTGCCGGTATCGGCCGGTCTCGGGCCAAACGTGCAGGTAGCTGTATCGTTGTTGCGGATATCGGCCGAGTTCGATCGGAACGGTGGCTTGCGCCAGCACTTCATAGCGGGTCAGCGCGTGTTGCTTGCGTCCGCCATCCTCGTCAGCCAGGTCATACAGGATTTCACCGGGTGAGCGCGGCCAGCCTCGGCAGACGGCGATGTAACGCTTGTCCATCGTTCTTGCCATCAACTGTTTGCCCAAGGCGCTCGCGGCGCTACTGCTGCGTGCAATCAGGATCACGCCGCTGGTCGCGCGGTCGAGCCGGTGCGCCGGATGAAGCGGCCCCTCGAATCGATCGGACAGTTCGGTGAGCAGGTCGGTGTCGACATCGTTGGCCATTCGACTGCGATGGACGACGAGGCCGGCCGGCTTGTTGACGACGATCAGCGCTTCGTCGACGTGGATCAACAGGTCGTCGGACAACACTTCAGGGGCCAGCCACGGCAATGTTCTGCGGATCGAGCCGAACGTCGAACCAGTTCATGCCCCAATGGAGGTGGGGGCCGCTGGCTCGCCCGGTGGCCCCGACGGCACCGATGATCTCCCCTTGGGCCACGCGGTCACCGACTTGGACATCCAGCCTGCTCATGTGGATGAAGGCGCTGGACACACCGTAACCATGATCGATCAGGACTGTTCCGCCCGTCAGAATCATGCCGGTCTCGGCAAAACTGATCACGCCGGCTTGTGGCGCCGCAATGGGGGTGCCGGTGGGGGCAGCCAGATCGACGCCGTAGTGGGGATTTTTCGGCACGCCATTGAGCACCCGCTGACTGCCATACACGCCACTGATGCGACCCCGTGCCGGCCACTTGAAGCCTCCGAAGACATCCGCGCGGTCATCATTCCGTTCGCGCGCCTTGGCGACACGTGCCTGTTCAGCGGCAATCCGCGCTTCGGTGGCGGGATCCGGGTTGACCGTCTGCGGCGGCAGGCCATTGACGCGCTCCACCGCGTAGTCACGCGGCAGGACGGTCAATGTGCGCTTCTCGGCGGTGCCGTCCGGGTATCGGATTTCGAACCGGGCTTCACTTTTCGGGTCTGGGCCCACGCCCGCGACGAAGCGGCCATCCGGCGCCAACAGCAGGCGACGAGCGCCAAAATAGACGGTACTGCCCGGTTCGGTCCGGCCCATGATCAGGCTGCCGGGTTCGATCGAAGTGGGCAGCTGTGTCCGCGGCAGCGTGTCGCTGGCGGTAACCGAAGTGGTCAGCAGCGTGAATACGAGAAGATGTTTATGCATCCGGTCAGCGTATCCGCGTGGCGGGCGAGTCCGCAACGGGCCGTGACAAGCGTAAAATGGCGGGCCGTCACGTCATCCCATCGAAGCATGTTCCATATCGCGTTCTACAAATTCGTGCCGCTGTCCGATTTGCAGACAGTGCAATCGGCAGTGCTCGCCTTGGCCGAGGGTCTGACGGGCAGCGTATTGCTGGCCCACGAGGGCATCAACGGCATGCTCGCGGGAGATGCCGACGCGTTGGATCGATTTGAAGCGGCGTTGTGTGCTCCTGAATTTGCCAATGGTGCGTTCACTGGCACGGTGTTCAAACGGACGTCCGCGACAACGGTTCCGTTCCAGCGGCTCAAAGTGCGAATCCGGCCGGAGATCGTGCCGCTTGGCATTGCCGGCATCGACGGTCGCGATACCGGGACGGATCTGCCGCCTTTGGCATGGCGAGAATTGTTGGCTCGCGAGGATGTCGTGCTGATCGACAACCGCAATCACTTCGAATACGAGTACGGCCGATTTCGTGGCGCGCTGGATCCAAGGGTCAACAACTTCCGCGAATTCTCGGCATGGATCCGCGAACAGGTGCCGCACTGGCAGGCCGAAGGCAAGTCGATTGCCATGTACTGCACCGGCGGTATCCGTTGCGAAAAGACCTCGGCCTGGATGAAACAGGAACTGGGTGTTCCGGTGTTTCAGCTCCAGGGCGGCATCCTGAACTATTTCATGCAGTTGCCTGACGCCGAGCGCGAGTTCGAAGGGAGTTGTTTTGTCTTCGACGAACGCGAGGCCTTGGCGCCGGATCTGACTGAAGTGCACAACACACCCAAGCCGATCGACTGATCGGCTCGGGTCGGGACGTTTCTTCAGGCTTTGCGAGCTTCGAGTTCGGCCTTGTGTTTGGCCAGCCGCAGCCAGGTATCGACCACCGTATCGGGGTTCAGCGAGACCGATTCGATGCCTTGGTCAAGCAGCCATTCGGCGAGATCCGGGTGATCGGATGGGCCTTGTCCGCAGATGCCGATGTACTTGCCGCGCGCGCGACACGCCTTGATGGCCATCGACAGCAGCATCTTGACCGCCTCGTCGCGTTCATCGAACAAGTGCGCCACAAGACCTGAGTCGCGGTCGAGCCCGAGTGTCAGCTGGGTCAAGTCGTTCGAGCCAATCGAAAAGCCGTCGAACAGATCGAGGAACTGGTCGGCCAGCAGCGCATTCGACGGCAACTCGCACATCATGATCAGCTTCAGGCCGTGCTCACCGCGTCGAAGGCCGAAGCGGGCGAGGGTGTCGATGACCTTTTGGCCTTCGGCAACCGTTCGCACGAACGGAATCATTACCCAGGCATTGTCGAGCCCCATGGTCTCGCGGACCTTGCGCACCGCCCGGCATTCCAGCTCGAAGCAATCGGTAAAGCCGGGATCGACATAACGACTGGCGCCGCGATAGCCGATCATCGGATTCTCTTCGTGCGGTTCGTACTGACGTCCGCCGATGAGATTGGCGTATTCGTTCGACTTGAAGTCGGACAAGCGCACGATCACCGGATTCGGTGCAAATGCCGCAGTAATGCTGGCAATGCCCTCGGCCAGACGATCAACGTAGAAATCGACCGGGCTGGCGTAACCTGCCATCCGTTCATCGATCCGGCGCTTGGTTTCTGCGTCCTGGCGGTCGTATTCGAGCGCTGCGCGCGGATGTACGCCGATGTGACTGGCGATGATCATTTCCAGGCGAGCGAGGCCAACACCCTGGTTCGGCAGCATGGCGAAGTCGAACGCACGCTCCGGGTTGGCGACGTTCATCATCACCTTCAGCGGTGCCGGCGGCATGTCGCCCAAGTCGGCGGTGATGCATTCGAACGGCAGCAGTCCTGAGTAGATGAAACCCGTGTCGCCTTCGGCGCACGACACCGTCACTTCCTGACCATCGCTGATCGTGCGCGTGGCATTGTTGCAACCGACCACCGCCGGTACGCCCAACTC
>JBEIPT010000082.1:0-11382 GCA_040376895.1 Lysobacteraceae bacterium
TGCTTCGGGACACGATCGTTTGCCCCGGCTGACAGGAGGCAATGTTTTTCGCCATCTTTCCAACCACAAGCGCGGCTTTGAAAGCAAGCGGCAAGGCTGACTAAGATCGGCGGTCCCACGTGCCTTTCACTGGAAGCCGAATACTCCATGTTGTCGATCGAACACCGTATTGCCGAAGAAATCGGCGCACGCCCGCTGCAAGTCTCCGCGGCCATCCAACTGCTCGATTCGGGCGCGACCGTGCCGTTCATTGCGCGATATCGCAAGGAAGTCACCGAAGGCCTCGATGACACCCAACTGCGTACCCTGGAAGAACGTCTCGGTTATCTGCGTGAACTGGAAGACCGTCGACGCGTGATTCTGGAAAGCATCGAATCGCAGGGCAAGATGACCGATGTGCTGCGCGGCGACCTGCTCGCTGCCGACAGCAAGGCACGCCTTGAGGATCTGTACCTGCCATACAAACCGAAACGGCGCACGAAGGCCCAGATTGCGCGCGAGGCGGGCCTCGAACCCTTGGCAGACGCCCTGTTCCAGGACCGCACTCTGGACCCGACTCAGCACGCGCTGGGTTTTGTCGACGCGGAGAAGGGCGTTGCGGACACCAAGGCAGCGCTGGAAGGTGCACGCCATATCCTGATGGAGCGTTGGTCGGAGGATCCCGGCCTGGTCGGCGCCCTGCGTGATTGGATGTGGGACCAAGGACAATTGCGCGCCAAGGTCATCGATGGCAAACAAACCGAAGGCGCGAAATTCCGCGACTATTTTGACCATGTCGAAGCGATGAAGAATGCCCCATCGCATCGCTTGCTGGCCATGATGCGCGGTCGCAACGAGGGATTCCTCGATCTCGAACTCGTGCCCGTCGCTCAAACCATCACGCGTCATGCCGCCAGCGAGACACCGTTCGAAGAAGTCGCCGCGGCCGGGCACAAACTCGCCGAAGGTCGTGTTGCCGCACACCTCAGGATCGACGATCGCGGCCGTCCCGCCGACAGCTTCCTGATCGACTGCGCCCGCATGACCTGGCGCGTGAAGTTGCATGTCCACCTGACACTGGACCTGTTCGGCAAGCTGCGTGAAGCGGCCGAAGAAGAGGCCATCCGTGTGTTCGCGGCAAATCTGAAAGACCTGCTGATGGCCGCGCCTGCTGGCCCGAAAGTCGTGTTGGGCCTCGATCCGGGCCTGCGCACCGGCGTGAAGATTGCCGCGGTTGATGCCACCGGCAAGGTGCTCACCACCGGCGTCATCTACCCCCATCAGCCGATGAACCGTTGGGACGAAGCGATCTCCCAGCTCGGTGCGGGCTGCAAGACACTTGGTGTGCAACTCGTCTCCATTGGCAACGGCACGGCAAGTCGAGAAACCGACGAGCTGGTGGGTGCGCTGATGAAGAAACACCCTGACCTGAAGCTTGCCAAGGTGGTGGTCAGTGAAGCGGGCGCCTCGGTCTACTCGGCGTCCGAAGTTGCCGCGAAAGAGTTCCCGGATATGGACGTGTCGCTGCGCGGTGCCGTGTCGATCGCGCGCCGTCTGCAGGACCCGCTTGCCGAGCTCGTGAAGATCGACCCGAAAGCGATTGGTGTGGGGCAATACCAGCACGACGTCAACCAGATCAAGCTCGCGCGCTCACTCGATGCCGTGGTCGAAGACTGCGTGAATGCCGTCGGTGTGGACCTGAATACAGCTTCGGCAGCGCTGCTTGCGCGTGTCTCCGGGTTGTCCAGCGGCGTTGCCGAAAACATCGTCAAGTATCGCGATCAGCACGGCGCCTTCCGCTCGCGTCAGGAGCTGACCAAGGTGCCACGTTTGGGCGACAAGGCGTTCGAGCAGGCCGCAGGCTTTCTGCGTATCCCCAGTGGTGACAATCCGCTCGATGCATCGGGTGTCCATCCGGAGGCTTATCCCGTCGTCGAACGGATCCTCGCCAAATCGGGTCGCGATATCCGTGCGCTGATCGGCGATACGAGCGCGCTCAAGAAACTGAATCCAGCCGAGTTCACCGACGAGAAGTTCGGTTTGCCCACCGTGAAGGATATCGTTCGCGAACTCGAAAAGCCCGGCCGCGATCCGCGACCCGAGTTCAGCACTCCGACGTTCGCAGAGGGCGTACACGAATTGAACCACCTGAAGCCCGGCATGGTTCTGGAAGGTCGGATCAGCAACGTTGCAGCATTCGGTGCGTTCGTGGACATCGGCGTCCACCAGGACGGCCTGGTGCACGTCTCGGCATTGTCGACCAAGTACGTGAAAGACCCGCGCGAGGTCGTGAAGACCGGCGACATCGTGAAGGTCAAAGTGCTCGAAGTGGACTTGTTGCGCAAACGGGTCGCGCTGACGATGCGCATGGATGACCCGATCGGCGAAGCCAAATCCGGTGGCCAACGTGACGACACACGCGGCGTTCCGAAGCAGCGTGAGTTCGGTCCGAAGCCCGTCGGTGGATCCGGTGGCGGCGCGCAACGACCGCCCATCGGCGGCGCATTGGCGGACGCGTTCTCGCGCGCAAAACGCCAGTAAACCCTTTGGACGGTTCCGGCGGCTACATGCCCCGGAGCCGGCCGGCGAAGGCCTGACTGACCGGAAACCATTCGTCGAGCTCGCGCAACCGCAAGCGCCAGTTGCCGAGTTCGTCTTTCTGCGCACGATCGATGGTGCTGACTCGCACGATCAAGCTGCGATGCACTTGCCAGAACAGATCGGCGTCCAGCTGCTCGGTCAGTTCTTTCAGGGAGAGGCGAATCACCGCTTCACCGTGTTTCGACAGAACGCGCGTGTACTTGTCTCGGGCGTGAAAGGCAGAAATGTCCTCGATGCCGATCAAGCGAACGACATCACCCACACTCGCGCTGATCCATTTCATCGGTGGCTTGGCAGTGCGTGCCTTCAACGATTCCAATGCTGCCAGCAGAGGTTCGATCGGAGGTTGCTGCTGATCGAGGCCGTGACGCAAGCGCTCGAGTGTCCGGACAAGCCGTTCTTCAGTGATCGGCTTCATCAGGTAGTCGATCGCGCCTGCCTCGAACGCTGACACGGCATGCTGGTCATAGGCCGTGGTGAACACGATCCGCGTTCGCGACGGCAATGCCCGCGCAACGCGCAGACCATCTATTCCGGGCAAGCGGATATCCAGGAACGCAACATCCGGTGCTGCCTGGGCAATCGCTTCCAATGCCGAGATGCCGTCTTCGCAAACGATGACGTTCAACTCCGGCCACAACTTCGCCAGCATCAAGGCCAGAGCTTGGCGCTGCGGCGCTTCATCTTCGACCAGCAAGGCGGTTAGGGTCATGACCTGGATCTTGGCACGGTGATGCTGGCGACCGTGCCGCCTCGTACCGGCGATTGCAAGTCGAGATGAGCCAGTTCGCCATAACGCGTGCGCAGGTGTTCACGAACGTTCTGGAGTCCCACACCACCGCCGATGGTCGAAGCCGACAGACCGATGCCGTCATCGCTGACCCGCACCGTAACCGCCGCATTTTCGGCCACCACATCAATCCGGATGCTGACTGGCCCCGGCTTGGGCTCGACACCGTGTTTGACCGCGTTCTCGACCAGAGACAACAACAGCAGCGGCGGAAACGACATCGTGCGCAATTGATCCGGGCACTCGATCGAGACGGTCAATCGACGACCCATCCGCAATTGCATCAGCCGCAGGAAGTGCCCCGCCAGATCCAGTTGTTCGCCAAGATTGCTTTCCGGTTGAATGGCCCCCTGGCGAAGTTTTGGAATCGTCGCGCGCAGGTAATCGATCAATGCGTCAAGCATGGCTTCAGCTTCATCCGGCGATGTACGCAAACCAACCCGCACGGCAGCCAGAGTGTTGAACAGAAAATGCGGTTCGACCTGAGACTGCAGCAAACTGAGCTTGACTTCACTTTCCGCGCGCGCGCGGCGCATCTCCTGCATCACCTCGGCATCGCGCCACGCCCGCACACGGCCCGGTTCTCGCCAGTAGGCCACCAGCGCAATGCCGCCACCGAACAGACCGTAGATGAGCATGCCGGTCACCAATCGCATGACGATCGAGGCCGTTGTTCCATGCATCTTTTTCGCCTGTTCAATCTGCTGTTTGTTGACCAGTGGTGACTCCTGGACCTTCGCCTCCATTCGCTTCTTCATGTCGGACGAGACCAGCGTGTCGATGACGCCGGATGCGAAGACACCTAGCAACAAGGCCGCGATGACTGCGACACGCTCCTTGCGCAGGGACCATCGTCGATACCGCACGAGCGTTGCGAAGAGCGGGCCCAGGATCGAAAACGACATGAATCCGATGAAGAACAGCAACCCGAGCAACGCCGCCGTCCCGACATCGTTGACCAACATGAGATTCGAGAGGCCGACCAGTATGGAGAACGTGCCGAGCACGATCAGGAACAGGATGCTTCGGCCGATCAGCCAATGTCGGCTGAACGCCGGGTATCGCGTGTACTCGTAAAAACGCGGCGTGTCGCCCCGAATCCGCTCACCTGGAAGGGGCTGATCGAGTCCGTCGGGCAAGGCCGTTGTTTCCCGTTCGTTCATTGCCGGACAGCCCGCGTGTCATGACCACCCTGACGCAAGACCAGTCCCTTGATCGTGTCGTCCTCGTCTCGCTCGAACCGGATCTCGATTCCGAACGCGCGTGCCGTGAAAACATCGACCGCTTCAGGCACCAGCACAAAAGCCCCTTGGCCTGTCGCCTGCGCAAACAGAGCTTCGTCCTTGATGAAGACTTTCAGCGTGAAACCTGGCTGGAGTGGATAGTCGCCCTCATATGCTGCCAACGCCGCCGGATCGATTTCCACGGCACTTGCGGTGGTGACGCGCGTCACCGGTATCACTCCCCCACCCTGCCGCAGAATCATTGAGTACTGGCCGTTTTCGCCAAGCTTGGGGGTGAGGACCATATCGAAGTCCTGGGCAAAGAAGTCACCGTGACTGTCATGGGCCAGCGCAAACTCCGGTTGTCCTTGAGCCTGGACATAAAGCACGCCTTCATCGGTGCGGGCCTTCATCGGCAGTGCGCCCTGGATCAACCAATCACCAGCCAGGGATTTGAGCAGCGCTTCATCAGGCGTCGCGTCACGCCGCGGTTTGAGCGCAATCGGGTCCGAACCCAGCAGCGCCATGGCGACATCACCCAAACCACCACGATCGGTAAGGGCTGTATCACTGAGTATCACCAGGGCCTTCCCGGTCTTGGGCTGGAACACGGCCAAGGCGGAGAATCCACCCGTCCCGCCCTCATGCATGTACAGGTCGCCCTCCGGCATGCGCCGGACCAACCATCCCCAGGCCATCACATTGCCGGATTCCGAAACGATTTCCTGCGCACGCTGGATGCGCTTTGCAAACGTCGGAACTGACTCTGGGTTCAACTGGACCTTGAGGTACTCGACCATATCCGTCAGCGACGCGCGAACACCGCCGACGCCACTCATGGCCTCGGGGAAGTGCCACGCCGATGTGACCTTGCCGCTGCCGAGATGCCCCTCGGCCGTGCGCACTCCTTTGGGTGTTCTGCCGATATGGGCCTGGTCCATCCCCATTGGTGCAAACAGGGTCTTCGCCATGTATTGACCGTAGTGTTCCCCAGCAGCGCGCGAGACGATCACCGACAACACCATGGCGCCGAAGTTCGAATAGGCCCAGGTGGTGCCCGGTTTGGCGTCGAGCTTTACATCGGCGAGTGACTTCAGAAGTGCTTCATCGTCGAGACTGGCATAGGGGTCGTCCGCGCGCTTCGGTGCGAACCGCGAGGGCAAGGCCGGCAGTCCGGAGGTATGACTGAGCAGGTGCCGGATCCGGATCGGCTCGCCCTCGAATTCCGGCACAACGAGTGCCTTGGGGAGATGCTTCGCGATCGGATCGTCGAGCCCGATTTTGCCTTCCTCGACAAGACTGGCCAGCAAGAGGCCATTCATCGTCTTGCTGATCGAGCCGATTTCGAACGTGGTCAGGGCATCGGGGCGCCGTTGGTCATCACTGCAGTGAATGGCGGTCTGCACCGAATCCGTGATCATCGCTGCGGCAACACAGGCGCCGCTGCGGTCGCCGTCGAAGCGTGCCTTCAGTACGGCGTCCAGGCGGCTGTCATCGCCATAGGCGCTGGCGTGCACCAAGGCACCCATCATGAGTGCGGCAAGAAAAATCAGGGGTTTCATGGTCTGCTCCATTCCGGTTGTCGATGGACCATGCTGCGCGAATTCCTTGCTGCCCGATGGGGTTTGCGACGAAAGCCGATTGTGGGGCGACGAAAGCGGGTTCGGCGCCGATGATGCCTTCAGTCCGCAGGTGGGTCGAGGGGCTTTCAGCTTCCCGCAATGTGAATGTGCGACCATGTCGGGCCTTGAGTCCCACTTATCCTGATCGCTCCATGCGCGTGCTCGGCATTGAAACTTCCTGCGATGAGACCGGCATTGCCGTCTACGACACCGAGCGTGGCCTGCTCGCCCACCGCCTGTATACGCAGATTGACTTGCATCAGGCCTACGGCGGAGTCGTGCCTGAAATCGCCTCGCGCGAACACGTTCTGAAGATCGTCCCCTTGCTGCGCGAGACCATGGCTGCGGCATCGCTTCGGTTCGATGAACTCGACGGCATCGCCTATACCGCCGGTCCGGGATTGGTCGGCGCCCTGTTGGTGGGTGCTGCGCTGGCCAGAGGTGTAGCCTGGTCGCTCGACCTGCCGTCGGTCGGTGTGCACCACATGGAAGGCCATTTGCTGGCTCCGATGCTGGAAGCCGATCCGCCCGAGCCTCCGTTCGTGGCACTGCTGGTTTCGGGCGGACACACCCAATTGATCGACGTGCGGGCCATTGGCGACTACCGCTTGATGGGCGACACCCTGGACGACGCGGCCGGCGAAGCGTTCGACAAGACCGCAAAAATGCTGGGATTGCCCTATCCGGGCGGACCGCACCTGGCGAAACTGGCCGAATCGGGGCGCGCCGGAGTGTTCGAGTTCTCGCGACCGATGTGCGATCGACCCGGGCTGGAATTCAGCTTTTCCGGCTTGAAGACTCAGGTGCTGCTGGCCTGGCGCAAGTGTGACCAGAGTGCGCAGAGCATGGCCGACCTGGCGCGCGGCTTTGAAGATGCAGTCACCGACACGATCGCGATCAAGTGCCTACGCGCCATGCAGGACACTGGCGCCAGGACGCTGGTGGTGGCCGGAGGCGTCGGCGCGAATCGGCAGTTGCGCGCCCGTTTGGGCGCACTGGCCCACAAACACGGCTTCCGGGTTGCATTTCCACGTCACGAGTTCTGCACGGACAACGGCGCCATGATTGCGTTTGCCGGCGCATTGCGGCTCAAGGCCGGCAAGACCGACGACAATACCCTTGCCGTGGTGCCGCGCTGGCCCCTGGATCAACTGGAGCGGCTCTGATGGATATCGTATTCGTGGACGGCCTGACCATCGATGCCTTGATCGGCATTTATGACTGGGAACGCCGAGCCAAGCAGCCAGTCGTGCTGGACCTGGAGATGGCGTTCGACAACCGGATTCCGGCCGGCACCGACCAGATCACCGACACGCTCGACTACAAGGCCGTGTCCAAGCGGCTG
This sequence comes from Lysobacteraceae bacterium, assembly GCA_040376895.1. GTDB lineage: Bacteria > Pseudomonadota > Gammaproteobacteria > Xanthomonadales > Ahniellaceae > Ahniella. Next base: position 7,561 of record JBEIPT010000082.1, read on the forward strand.
ATCCAGTTCGTCGGCCACAGCGAGTTCGGTCTGGTGGAAACGCTGGCCGAGCGGTGCGCCGAAATCATTCTGGCCGAGTTTCCGGTGCCGTGGCTGAAGCTCCGACTGACCAAACCGGGTGCCGTCCGCGGCGCGCGCGGGGTCGGGGTGCAGATCGAGCGCGGCCGTCGTCCTCAATGACCCCCGTATATCTCAGCCTTGGCTCGAATCAGGAGCCGGAGCGGCACCTGCGCGCCGCCGTTCTGGCCTTGCGCGCCGAATTTGGCAGCGTGGTGCTCTCGCCGTTCTATGAGACTCCGGCCATCGGCTTCGAGGGTCCGGTCTTCCTGAACGCGGCCGCGCGGATTCAGACCGACTGGGATGCACCCCGGCTGGATGCTTGGCTGCATGCCCTGGAGGACGCCCAGGGACGCAGGCGCGACGTGCCCCGATTCTCCAGTCGAACACTCGACATCGACATCGTCCTGTACGGGGATGCCTGCATCGACGGCCCGGGCAACCTGAAGGTGCCGCGGCCCGAGCTCCAGCACGCGTTCGTCCTGAAACCGCTGTTTGACCTCGAACCCGACTTGCGCGTGCCCGGCCGGGGTGAGAGCCTGCGCGACCTGTGGCAAGCCCACCCCGAGTTCGGGGCGGCACCCTGGTCGACTCCGGCGCCCTTCGAGGCCGGTCCGGCCTGCCTCGGAAGCCCGGTTTGACGGCTTTTCTGCGCGCGAGCCTTGACAGCTCCAGCCGAAAGGCACTTCACTGAAAAAAGGGGAGGGCTGGCCCGGGCCAGTCGTTTTTCCACTCCACTGCACGTTTTTTAAACCCTATTGCGCGAATACTGGACCGGTTTCGGTCCTACTGATGGAACATGGCCAAGAATCTGCTGATCGTGGAATCGCCTGCCAAGGCGAAGACCATTAACAAGTACCTCGGCAAGGACTTCAATGTCCTGGCCTCCTATGGCCATGTCCGAGACTTGCCGAAGAAAGACGGTGTCGACTTCGACCATGACTTCGCCATGCGTTACCAGCTGATCGAAAAGAACGAGCGCCATGTCGAGGCGATCGTCAAAGCCGCCGGCAAGGCAGACTCCCTGTTCCTGGCGACCGACTTGGATCGCGAAGGTGAGGCGATCAGCTGGCACATCAGCGAGATCCTGCGCGAGAAGGGCTTGCTGAAAGACAAGCAGGTCTACCGCGTGGTGTTCTCGGAGATCACGCCGAAAGCCATCCAGGAGGCGATCTCGCATCCGCGCAAGGTCGATGCCGATCTGGTGAACGCCCAGCAGGCTCGGCGCGCGCTGGACTACCTCGTCGGCTTCAATCTGTCGCCGGTGCTCTGGCGCAAGGTGCAGACTGGCTTGTCGGCCGGTCGCGTGCAGTCGCCCGCCTTGCGCATGATCGTCGAGCGCGAGGAAGAGATCGAACGTTTCATCCGCCAGGAATACTGGACCCTCGGTGCCGATTGCGCATGGCCCGCCCAGCCGTTCAGCGCGAAGCTCACCCGGTTCGCCAATACCAAGGTCGAACAGTTCAGTTTCCGCGACGCTGATGCAGCAGAAAGTGCGCGGAGCCAAATCCTGGCCGACGCCCACGGCAAACTCGTGGTCAGCGAAGTGGCTCGCAAACAACGCCAGCGCCGGCCTGCCCCACCCTTCATCACCTCGACGCTGCAGCAGGAAGCAGCCCGCAAGCTGGGCTTCGGCACCTCTCGGACCATGCGCATTGCACAGGGTTTGTACGAAGGTGTGCCGCTCGGACCGGATGGCCTGGTCGGCTTGATCACCTACATGCGTACCGACTCGGTGCACCTGTCGAACGAGGCACTGGACGAACTGCGCGACGTCATCGGCAAACGCTTCGGCAAACACGCGTTGCCGGACAAGCCGAACGTCTACAAGACCAAACAGAAGAACGCACAGGAAGCCCATGAGGCGATCCGCCCGACTTCGGCAATGCAGACGCCGGAATCGGTTGCCGCGTATCTCAATCCCGACCAGTTGCGGCTGTACGAACTGATCTGGAAACGCACGATCGCCTGCCAAATGGCGCCAGCGCAACTGGAAACGCTGTCAGTCGAACTGGCCGCCGGTGCGGCAAACAGTTTCCGCGTGACCGGCACGACCGTCATCGAACCCGGCTTCATGGCCGTGTACGAAGAAGGCCGCGACCAGAAAAGTGACGAGGACGAAGATGAAGGTCGACGCCTGCCGGTGCTGAAAGAAGGCGACATCGTGCCGCTCGCCCAAGTCATTGCCGACCAGCATTTCACCGAGCCACCACCGCGGTTTTCGGAAGCGAGTTTGGTCAAGGCACTCGAGGAATACGGCATCGGCCGCCCATCGACTTACGCCAGCATCATCCAGGTGCTGTTGAACCGCGAATACGTGCTGCTCGACAGTCGACGATTCCGGCCAACCGACGTGGGTCGTGTTGTCGCGAAGTTCCTGTCGAACCATTTCACGCAATACGTGGATTACGATTTCACGGCGAAACTGGAAGACGAGCTCGACGCGGTCAGTCGCGGCGAGGAAGACTGGGTGCCATTGATGTCGCGCTTCTGGGAGCCGTTCAAGGCGCTCATCGCCGAGAAGATGGACTCCGTGACGTTCGACGATGCCAAGGCCAACCGGGTGCTCGGCAACGATCCGCTGACCGGCAAGTCGGTCAGCGTCCGTCTGGGCCGGTACGGTGCGTTTGCGCAGATCGGCTCCAAGGAAGAGGGGGACGAAAAGCCAAAATATGCATCACTGCGCCCTGGCCAGAGCTTGCATACGATCTCGCTGCCCGATGCGATCGAGTTGTTCAAACTCCCGCGTGATCTGGGTGCGGCGCCGGATGGTGTTGAAGTCTCGGCAGCCATCGGTCGTTTCGGTCCATTCGTCAAACACGGCAAGACCTACGCCTCGATCAAGGCACCGGACGATCCCTACACGATCGACCTGGCGCGCGCACTCGAAGTGATCGCCGAAAAGGAACTGGCTGCGGCAAATCGCATCATCCAGACCTTCGACGATGGTCGTGTGCAGGTCCTGAATGGCCGTTTTGGCCCCTACATCACCGATGGCGCGAAGAATGCCAACGTGCCGAAGGACCGCGATCCGGCCACGCTGACGCTGGTGGAATGCGACACCTTGCTGACTGAAAAGGGTAAACCGGTTCGGCAGAAAGGCGGCTTCAAGCGCGGCGCGGCGAAAAAAGCTGCTGCGAAAAAGGCCGCGGCCAAAACCGAAGCCCCAGTGAAAAAAGCTGCGGTGAAAAAGGCGGCTGCGAAGAAGGCTCCGGCCAAGAAAGCCGCAGCCAAAAAGCCCGCGGCGAAAAAAGCAGCTGCCAAAAAGGCACCCGCCAAGAAGGCCGCAGTGAAGAAGGCGGCGGTCAAGAAGCCGGCTGCGACCAAGACAGCTGCCAGAGCCTTGGCAGTGGCTTGATGCATCCCGGTGGCTCGGTCTCGAGCCATCGGCCAGACTGACCTTCGCACGAGCTCATGGTGCCTGGCTGTCGCGAAGCACCAGGACGTGAAGAGTCTGCCTGAGCGCCTATCAGCTCTCCTCGAACCACTGTAAGGGCCTCAAGCTCCGAAATTGGCCCAAGGTTTCAACTGTGGGCGGCCTGATCGCGCCTTTAGGCACACTGAATTCGCGGATCAAACTGGGTATTCGAATTCGGTGAGCGTGTGATGGCCCTGCGCCGCCTCCCCGAATCCCCCAAACCTGTATGCGAAATCCGCGCAGCGGCCTTTGGCAATCTCGTGGTTGCAGTGAGGCCCCAGGCAAGAACGGGATTGCCGCGTCGCTGCGCTCCTCTCCATGACGACATAGGGTAAGTCATTGATCAA
>JBEIPT010000354.1:0-4066 GCA_040376895.1 Lysobacteraceae bacterium
AGCGGTTTGGCTCCGCTGATCTTGGTGGCAGTGCTCGGTGGAGGTTGGGTCGGTCGGCTGGTGGCCGAACGCAGGGCCGCGCCGGCTCTTGAATCGTCCCGTTCCGAACGGGTCCCGATGCATGCTTGGCGCGTGCTGTCTCGATCCGATCTGCCGCACGTGCCGGCGTGGATGGCGCAGTGGGCCGGACCCCGCTGGATCAGCGGTCGTGCGCCTGCCGGATTGATGGTGCTGTTGCTGATTGCGCCGAATGAAGCGGCAGCTGTCCTGGTGCCGATCGTCGGTATGGCTGCCTGGTTGTGGCTGAACCGGATCGACCTGGTCCATCGTGGCGTTTGCGCATTACACGAACTGTTGGGGGTGTCATCGCCGTCGGGGCAGCGATTGGTTCGCGCGCTGTGGCCTGTTTCGATGATGTTTGGCATCCTGCTTCTGTTGTGGCTGGGTGTCGTGTTGTACCTGGCGGGTTTACCGACTTCGTCGCTTCTTGCCTTGATCGTGGTCGTGCCGGGTTGGGTCCTGATCGACTTGCTCCTGGCCGTCCGATGTCGACGTGATGCTTCGGTGCAAGGGCGATCGCGTCTGCTGCTTTCAGTTTCGATCCTGTGTGTTTTGACTCAGGCCCCGCCCTTGTTGCTGCTGCTGTTGCCGATCGGTTGGCGGTGGTGGCGGAGTTTGCGTTCATGACACTCAGCATTTCCGATGTGACGGTATGCCGCGGACTCAAGCCGGTTTTGCGCGACCTGAGTTTCGAGATTCGCGGCGGCGAGTTCGTCGGCTTGGTCGGCAGCAACGGATCCGGCAAGTCCAGCTTGATTGCGGCCCTGTGTGGCCAGCTTCCATTGTCGAAAGGTGCCGTGCACATCGATGGTCAGATCGCCGGCAGTCCTTCGGCGAACCGACTGCTCGGCCGCGCCATTGAGCCGTCCCTGTTGCCCGGGGGACTGAGTGGTCTGCAAGTCCTCGAATTGGTCTGCAACGCCCGCGTCGGATCGCGGCCGGTCCCGGCGGCGAGTTTTGCGCTGGCCGAAGCATTGAACCTTTCGCCGTTTTTGGAACGACCTGTGGCGAGTTATTCGCTGGGTATGCGGCAGAAGCTCGGCATCGTCGCCGGACTGATCGACGAGCCGCCCTACTGGTTGCTCGATGAATCACTGAATGGGCTCGATCCGCCCAGTGCGCTGGTGCTCAAGCGGCATCTGATTGCAGCACGCGCACGCGGCATTACCACTCTGTTGGCCACACACGGTCTTGAGATTGCCGAGCGGCAACTGTCGCGGGTCATCGTGTTGCACGAGGGCCGGCTGCGAGCGGATTGGGACGAAGCCAGGCTCGCTGTCACGCGTGCCGATCCGAATCGGTCGATCGAGGCTGAATTGGTCTCGGCCATGACTCAGCCATCATGACCTGTTGGCTTGTTGCAGTTCGGTCAGGCTGACCGCGCCACCTGCGCTGGCGCGCAACAACGGCGCGGTTCGATCGCCCTGGCGGATTCGGGTGCAGGTCGTTCCTGAGGTTTCATCAGTGCGCGAATTCGGTGTCGCTGGCTGGATCATCGGGCATCCTCGCAAATTCCATCGCCAGGACGAGGCCGCTTCGACGACCAGATCGATGGTGCCTTTGGGCGCCCGCAGGCGGGACCCGCTTTTTGGTGGCGCACCGAACAGCCCGGCCTGGATGCTGCCCTGTCGCGAAAGCAGATCGACTGATGCAGTCGACTGGATTGCCAGATCGCCCAAGTCGGTGCGCGCAAGAATCGGGGCGTCATGACGGCGTGTTTCGATGTCACCGTGGTCGGAATGAAGGCGCAGCGCCAGATCCGGGGGCACCCGAATCACCAGATCGACGCGCGCACGCGGGTCGTCAGAGTTCTTGGGCTCCGCGGTCAGCACCAAGGATCTGCCGCGTCGGGTGGTTGCCCAGACGGGAAAGGAATCTGGGCTTCCGGGGTGCTGGTGGACTGCGCGCAAGTCAAGGAAACCGGCATCGCCGCGACGCAGTCGAATGTCTCCGCGCCTGTTGTCGATGATCAACATCCGGATATCGGGCGCCAGTTCGATCCGTGACTCGTTGCGCTCGATCTGCCATTCGTCGCTGGAATCCGCCTGTCCGGCTGGGCACGCCAACAGCGTAACGAGGATCAGAAGGGGCAGGGCAGTGCGGCGAATCATGGGTTGGAAGATAGCGATTTTGCGGCAAGACCGGTTCTGCAGACGTGATCGAAACCGTCCGGGTACCGGGTCGCGTGACGCAAGTGCTTGATTCATGGTTGCCGCGGCCCGGTTCAGAGCGGTTCGGCGCCACACAAAAAACACAGGAAGTGCTTTTCTTACAGCCACTTGAGTTAACCTCACGGGTCCGATTCCTGTGGCCTTCTGGACATTCATGAAGTTGTTCTCCCTGTTTCGCAAACCCGCCTGGGAACATTCCGATCCTGCCCGTCGTGCTGAAGCCGTTTCGGCCAGCGGCGACGCTGTCCTGCTCGGAAAATTGCCCGATCTCGCCCGCCATGACGCCGATGCCACGGTTCGCCGCGCTGCATTGGCCCGTGTCGATGATCTGTCCTTGCTCGCTGACCGTGCTCGACTCGATACCGACGCCCAAGTGCGTGGTTTCGCCGAAAAGCGTCTGCGCCAGCATCTGGTCGACGGCAAGGTTGATCTGGCCCAACGGCAACGACAGGTCCGCGTGCTGGACAGCGCCGATCTGCTCGAGCATGTCGCCACCACCGCACCGGAATCCAGCCTGCGCGAAGAAGCGCTGGCGCGCATCCAGCGCAAAGGTTTCCTGATCGAGCGTTGCACGCGGGAAGCCGATCCATCCCTGCGCTTGATCCTGTTGGCGCGGATTGACGAACCGTCGGCTCTCGACCGGATCGCCGAGTCTGCCCGCAAGTCCGACAAGAACCTCGCCCGTGAAGCGCGTCAGAAAGCGATGTCGCTGAGGCTTGCTGCCGGTGACGAGAAGGCGATTGCCCAGCGCGCCGAAGAAATCTGTGCGCAGTTGCAGCACCTGGTGAGCAACCGGCCTGCCGATGCGCGCGCGCAATTGGACAGCGCACAAAGTGAATGGTCCAAGCTGACGCCTGCGCCGGTTGCGTCGTGGCAAGGCAAGTTCCAGGGTCTGTCGCAAACCCTGCGTGACGAACTCGACGGCGTCGTGCACCTTCCCAAAGCCGCGGTGCCGGTGGCTATTGAAGCGGCGCCCGTTGTCGAAGTCGAAGCGGCGCCTGCTGCTCCGGCCGAGCCTGCGCTCGATCCGAACCGGTTCGACGAACGATTGGCTCAACACATCGAACAGATACCAACGCTTGATTCTGCAGCGCGCGTGGAGTCGTGGTTGAAGAGGCTTGGTGCCATCCAGCAGGCACTCGGTACTTTGTCCGAACATGAGCAGGCTGAACTGGCACTCGCCCGCGCCACGATCGGTACGGCTCAGGATCGCATCAAGGCTGCGGCCGAAAAACTGGCGGCAGTGCATCGTGATGTCCATGCGGCACTCGATGCCGCAGCTCAGGCAGCAGATGCCGGTGAAGCACAATCGGCGCTGACCGGATTTGCCAAGGCGGAAGCCTTGATCGCAGCGCTGGGTGCCAATGCCGAACGTGGCCTCGGCGCCAAGGCAAAGCGTGTGGAACAGCAACTGGCCAAAATCAAGAATTGGCAGCGTTGGTCGAACAACGAACAGCGCGTGCGCTTGTGCGAGCAGATCGAACAGTTGCCCGAGTTGGGTCTGCATCCGGATGCGCTGTTGACGCGTATCCGTGAAGCGCAGACGGCGATGGCCAAACTGGATGAGCTCGAAGGGCTCGACAAGGACGCCGCGCAGGCCAACGGCCTCAATCGGCGGTTCCGCGCGTTGATTTCGCGCGCCATCGCGCCAGCGAAGCCGTACCTCAATCAACGCGCCGAGAAACGCCAGCAAGGTGCGCAGCAGCTGCGTGAACAACTGGCTGCGATCGAAGCGGAGCTCGCCGGCAATCCGGCGATGCCTGCCCTGTTCGGCATCCAACGCAAGTTGCGTGAGCTGTTTGATGGCACGCGCGATCTCGAAGGCCGTGAGCGCA
>JBEIPT010000117.1:0-9861 GCA_040376895.1 Lysobacteraceae bacterium
CGGCCTGTCCGAAGGCGAGACCTTCAACCAGCTGCAGCTGGACAAGGTCACCCAGGAACTGACCCGCCAGTACAACAACCGCGGCAAGTACAACGTCTCGATCAAGCCGCGGGTCGAGGAAATCGACCGCAATCGTGTCGACATCACCATCGACGTGACCGAAGGCAAGGCGTCGAAAATTCGCCACTTCAATATCGTCGGCAACGATACCTTCGTCGACGACGACATCACCGAGAACTTCGAATCCCGCTCCAGCAACTGGCTGAGCTGGTACAAGCGCGATGACCAATACTCGCGCGAAAAACTCTCCGGCGATCTCGAAAAGCTGCAGCAGTTCTACCAGGACCGCGGATACGTCGACTTCAACGTCGAATCCACGCAGGTTGCGGTCAGTCAGGACAAACGCGAAATCTTCGTCACGGCGAACGTGCGCGAAGGTGACGTCTACAAGCTGACCGACCTCAAGATCACCGGCGATCTGGTGCTCGATGAGGAAGCACTGCGTTCGCTCGTGCCAGCCGAACCGGGCGAAACCTATTCGCGCGCCAAGATCGAAAGTGGTGCCGAACGCATCAGCAAGGTGCTCTCGAATATCGGTTATGCGTTTGCCGAAGTCTCGCCGATTCCGGAAGTGAATGCCGAGAAGCGCGAGATCGGCATCACCCTGATGGTGCAGCCGGGACAGCGCGTCTACGTGCGCCGGGTGACGTTCATCGGGAACGAGCGCACACAGGACGAAGTGTTGCGTCGTGAAATGCGCCAGCTCGAAGGCACGTGGTTCTCGCAGGCGGCGATCGATCGTTCGAAGATCCGCATGCAGCGACTGGGTTTCTTCAAGAACGTCAGCATCGAAACCCCGAAAGTTCCAGGTGCGAACGACCAGATCGATGTCGTCGTCACGGTCGAGGAACAAAGCGCCGGCAGTTTCCAGTTTGGCCTCGGTTACTCAGAGTTGCAGGGTCTGATCACTTCGGTGTCCCTGCAGCAGCGCAACTTCCTCGGTACCGGCAACACGGTCGGCGTGACCGTGCAGAACAACTCGTTCGTGAAACGTTTCGACTTCAGCTTCCTCGATCCGTACTTCACCGATGAAGGTGTCAGCCTCGGTTATCAGGTCAGTTATCGCGAACTCGACAACGGCGATGCAAACCAGGCGCAGTTCACCACCGATACCGCGGCCGGTGACATCGTCATGGGCATTCCGCTGTCGGAAACGAACTCCGTATCCCTGTCGCTGGGCATCGACCGCAACAAGCTGACGACCACCGACGGTGGTACGCCGAATTCGCTGATCCAGTATCTGGTGACCGAACTCGGTGATCGCGATCGTTTCCCGGTCCCGAACATCGATCCCGTGACCGGATTGCCGAACGTTCCGGCAGGACCGTTCCGCCAGTGGAACGTCAATACCTGGAAACTCACGGCCGGTTGGGCCAGCGACTCGCGCAACAAGTTCTTCGCGCCGACGCGCGGTACGTTCCAGCGTGTATTCGGTGAAGCGTCGCTGCCGGGTTCCGACCTCGAGTACTACAAGGTCAACTACGAGTACGCCCGTTACTTCCCGATGGGCGAGCGGTACTCGCTGCTGAACCGCACCGCAGTTGGTTATGGTGACGGCTACGGCGATACCGGGGGTCTGCCGTTCTACGAGCGTTTCTATGCGGGCGGTACCCGCTCGGTGCGTGGCTTCGAGGACAACACCCTCGGTCCGACCGAAGCATCGCCGTCGAACCCGGACTTCCTGCAGCCGCTCGGTGGCTCGTTCAAGTTCGCCAACACGACCGAACTGATCTTCCCGACTCCGTTCAGCAAGACCGACAGCGACACCGCCCAGTTCTCGGCGTTCGTCGACGTCGGCAATGTCTGGTCGGAAGTGCGTGAATTCGGTCGCGGCGATCTGCGCGCTTCGGCGGGCTTGTCGTTCAAGTGGCAGGCACCCGTGGGTCCGATCATCATCAACTTCGCCGTGCCGCTGCAGAAAGAAGACACGGATCGCACCGAGTCGATCCAGTTCTCCTTCGGCTCGCAGTTCTGATCCATCTGTCGGTAACCGATGCGCCTTCGCCGTCTGTTCATCTGGTTCCTGTCGGGCTTGCTCGGCATGGGGCTAGCTGTGTCAGCGCAGGCGCAATCGGGAAAAGTCGGTTATCTAGATATGCAACGCCTGCTGGACAATGCGCCGCAGGTGGTTGCCGCCCGCAAGCAGCTTGAGTCCGAGTTCCGTGCGCGGGACCAGCAGCTCAAGCAGGAAGAGACCCGGTTGGCGGCACTGAAGGAACGCGAGACTCGCGAAGCGGCGATCCTGCCGAAAGCGGCTGCGGATGCGTTGCGTCGCGAGATCGGGGCGCTCGATCGATCGATCCAGCGCACGCGCAAGAAATCATCCGACGAATTGAAGGCACGTGCCGACGAAGAAATCGCCCGCCACTGGCCGGCGATCAACGACGCCATCACCGCTTACGCGCGCGAACAGGGATACGATGTGATCCTCCGTTCGCCGATCCCGTATGCCAATCCGCGCATCGACATTACTGAAGCGGTGCTCGAGCGCCTGCGCGCGAAGTCGGACAAGAAGCCGGCGCCATGAGCGGCGGTTACAGGGTAGGTGAGCTCAAACAACGCTTCGGCTTGTCCGGAGACGCGCCCGATGACCAAGTCATCGCAGCCGTGAATACGCTGGCTTTGGCCGGGTCGGGTGAGTTGTCGTTTCTGGCGAACCCGCAGTATCGGCAGGCTGCACTGACATCCGGCGCATCGGTGATCGTCTGCAATGAGGCCGATGCCTCCGTGCTTGGTCCACGTTGCCTGGTCAGCCGGAATCCATACGCTGCCTATGCGCGGATTGCCGGTTTGTTTGAAGGTCGCCGAGCTGCCACACCCGGAATTCATCCGACCGCCGTGGTCGATGCGAGCGCACGGGTAGATGCTGCGGCATCGATTGGCCCGCTGGTTGTGATCGGTCCTGGCTGCGACGTTGCCGCGGGTGCCGAAATTGGTCCCGGCTGCGTGTTGGGCGAAGATTGTGTCGTGGGTGCCGACAGTCGACTGGTCGCGCGGGTGACTTTGGTGACACGCGTGCGGCTTGGTCAGCGGGTGCTCGTGCATCCGGGCGCAGTATTGGGCGCCGATGGCTTCGGGCTAGCGGTGGATCAGGGTGCCTGGCTGAAAGTGCCGCAGCTTGGCGGTGTGCGCATCGGTGACGATTGCGAAATCGGCGCGAACACGACGATCGACCGGGGTGCCATCGAAGATACCGTGCTCGAAGAAGACGTGCGCCTCGACAACCAGATCCAGATTGGCCACAACGTGGTCATCGGTGCCCACACGGCGATTGCCGGCTGTGCCGCCATTGCCGGCAGCGCAAGGATCGGTCGATGGTGCCTGATTGCCGGCGGCGCCGGTGTCGTCGGCCACATCGAGATCTGCGACAAGGTGACCGTGTCTGCGATGAGTCTGGTCACGCACAGCATCCGCGAGCCCGGCGAATATGCTTCGGGCACGCCGCTACAATTACGCAAGGACTGGCGCAAGAACGCTGTCCGCTTCAAGGAGCTGGATCTTCTGGCTCGACGAATTCGCAGTTACCCGGGGAAGGACAATGACTGAAGTCGTTCAAGTGAAAATGCCTGTGGATGTGCAGCAGATCGCCAAGATGCTGCCGCACCGATATCCGTTCCTGCTGGTTGACCGCGTCATCGAGTTCGAGCCGGGCAAGCGCGTTCGTGCGATCAAGAACGTCACGTTCAACGAGCCGTTCTTCACCGGCCACTTTCCCGATCATCCGGTCATGCCGGGTGTGCTCGTGATCGAAGCGATGGCGCAGGCCTCGGGGATTCTCACCCAGCTCAGCCAGGGTGCCGAAACCAAGAAGAACCAGATCTATTATCTCGTGCGGGTCGACAAGGCGCGATTCGTGCGCACGGTCGTGCCGGGCGACCAACTCGTGATGGACGTGACGCAAAAGCGCACGATCCGCAACATGGGCCTCTACGAATGCCGTGCGAGTGTCGACGGACATGAGGTGGCGAGCGCCGAGATCCTGTGTGCAGCGCCTGAGGCCAAGCCATGATCCATGCGACCGCGATCATCGATGCCGGCGCGCGCATTGGCGCCAACGTCAGCATCGGGCCTTATTCGGTGATCGGTGCCGGCGTCGAGATCGGCGACGGCTGCGTGATCGGTCCGCATGTGGTGATCGAGGGGCCAACGCGCCTGGGCACCAACAATCGAGTGTTCCAGTTCGTGTCATTGGGCGCCGATCCGCAGGACAAGAAGTTCCATGGCGAAGCGGTCACGCTCGAGATCGGCGACGGCAACACCATCCGTGAATTCGTCACGATCAACCGCGGCACTGTTGACGGTGGCGGGGTTACGCGGATCGGCGACAACAACTGGATCATGGCCTATGTCCACATCGCCCATGACTGCATCGTCGGCAACAACACCATTTTCGCGAACTGCGCGTCGCTGGCCGGACACGTCCGCGTCGACGACTGGGCGATTCTCGGCGGCTTCTCGCTGATCCATCAGTTCTGCCAGATCGGTGCCCATGCTTTCACGTCGATGGGTTCGGTGATCAACCGCGATGTGCCGCCATTCGTGACGGTGGCAGGCAGTTTCGCCGAGCCCAAGGGCATCAACAGCGAAGGCTTGCGTCGTCGCGGTTTTGCCAGCGACCGGATCATGTCGATCAAACGTGCCTTCAAGACGCTGTACATGTCTGGCTTGCCTTTGGCCGAAGCGAGAGCACAGATTGCGGCACAAAGTGATGATGCCGAAGAGTTGCGCCTGCTGGTTGACTTCATCGACCGCAGCGAACGTTCGCTGCTGCGTTGACCGCAGCCATGCGTGTCGCAATCGTCTGCGGCGAAGCATCGGGTGATCTGCTCGGTGCGGAGTTGATCGAGCGTATTCGCACGCTGGCGCCGGATGCCGAGTTCGCGGGCGTAGCCGGTGGGCAAATGATCGAGGCCGGATGTACGGCATGGCACGGTTGTGACGAGTTGTCGGTGATGGGGCTGGTCGAAGTGCTCAAGCACTTGCCGCGATTGCTGAAGCTGCGTCGTGAGCTGCTGCAGCAAGTGCTCGACTTCAAGCCGGACGTGTTCATCGGCATCGATGCGCCAGACTTCAATCTGGGTCTCGAGCGCAAACTCAAGGCACGGGGTATCCGCACCGTGCACTATGTCTCACCGTCGATCTGGGCCTGGCGCGAAAGTCGTGCGGCGAAGATCGCGCTCAGCGCCGATCGAGTGTTGTGTCTGCTGCCGATGGAGCCTGCGATCTATGCCCGGTACGGCGTGGAAGCGCCTTTTGTCGGCCATCCGTTGGCCAGCCAGATGTTGACTCCGATCCTGCAGGACGATGCGCGCGCACGGTTGGACTTGCCGGCGAAGGGTCGTGTGCTCGCCTTGATGCCGGGCAGCCGGCATAGCGAGATCGCGCGCCTAGGCGACATCTTCATCAGCGCGGCATTGCAGATTGCCAATGCGCAACCGGGTCTGCGCGTGATTGCACCGATGGCGAACCGCCGTTGTTTCGATCAGTTCGGCAGCATGGTGGCCAATCGTGGTGCACGCTCGGTGATCACGGTCGTCGAAGGACGATCGCACGAGGCCCTTTATGCCGCCGATTGTGTGTTGCTGGCGTCCGGTACTGCTGCGCTCGAGGCGATGCTTGCGCGCACGCCCATGGTAGTTGCCTACCGCATCAACGTCTTGACCTACGCGATCGTCAAACTGTTCGGTCTGATGAAGACGAAGTACTACAGCTTGCCGAATGTGCTGGCTGGTGAAGCGCTGGTCGAGGAGTTCATGCAGGCAGATTGCACGCCGGAGAAACTGACCGACGGTGTCCTGGCGATTCTTCGCGACACCGGACGCGGCGATTCGTTGCGTGAACGCTTTGTCGCCTTGCATCGCACCCTGCTTGCCGACCGCTCGGCTGCCGCAAAGGCCGTGCTCGCACTGGCGCGAGGCTGATCGTGTGGATCGCCGGAGTCGACGAAGCAGGGCGGGGCCCGCTCGCCGGCCCTTTGTTGGTTGCTGCCGTCATCCTCGATCCCAGACGCCCGATCGATGGCCTGGATGACTCGAAGAAACTCACTGCTGCGCGTCGCGAAGCTTTGGCACCGATGATCCGTGAGCGAGCCATCTGTTTTCATCTGGTGGTCATAACACCGGATCGGATCGACCGGCTGAATATCTTCCAGGCCACAATGGCCGGCATGCGGGAAGCGCTGCAAGGTTTGACGATCGCGCCCGGACATGCGCGCATCGATGGCAACAAGCTTCCGAAAGACTTGCCATGCACGGCTGACGCCATCGTGGGTGGTGACGCGCTTCATGCTGAAATCAGCGCCGCTTCGATTCTTGCCAAAGTGGAACGCGATCGCCTGATGATCGAACTTGATGCGCGTTACCCTGATTACGGATTCGCCAGCCACAAGGGCTATCCGACACCCGAACATCTGGCGGCTCTCGCCAGGCACGGGCCTAGCCCTGCGCATCGTCGCAGCTACGCGCCGGTTCGGGCACTGATGATGCCTGGTCTGTTCTGACCGCGCAGTAGAACTGATTCGTAACACATTCGGCCTGACTCGCGTGCCTCATGCCCCCAGCTTCGTCGCAACGAGTGGTTTCCCGCTTTCGCGGGAATGACGAAGAAGAGGGGCCACGCGCGGCGGGGATGGCAAGCGGAGTGTGAGTAACCGAGAAAGCGACCAGCAGCTTGACAGCCACGGTTGCGGGAGCGGATGCCGGCAGGAATCGGTGAGGGCTTGCACGGACCGGTCAAGGTCGCGTTCGCGGCCGAAGCTCCTGCAGTCGAAGATCGGGACGGCCTTGCCGCCGAACGTGCACGAGCGCACCACGTTCGATATCGGAACCCGGGTCACCTGGTTCCGGATAGGTCGTCCGGTGCGTCAACAACTTCCATGGCGGCGACGCTGTCGTGTTCGATGTGAATCAGTGCTGCGACGACGTGCCCACACCCGCGTCTTGCGCGGCAGTCGCACTGGGCGGACCAATCGCCTGTGCCCTCGTTGATCCGGATCGTGACGGTGTGGATTTGCCCGCAGGGTTCTGTGGATCTGGGAACCGCCACAACGGCGACAAGATCGTCCTGGTCTTCGCGTGCCTCAATCAGGTCGCAGTCGGGCCACAGGTCCTCCGCTTCATCCTCGGCGGCACTGCTGAACTGGTACCTCAGTTCGTGGTCGATGCAGAAATTGCCGATGCGGAAGTATTGAACTTGAGCAGGTTCGGGTGACATGAGGGGCTCCTCGGTGAAGTGGCCCTGATGTTTGCAGCGACTGATGCGTGCGCCGTCCCTGTTGTGCGCGCCCGATTTCGCCCGGCAACCGCGTGCTTTGGCGGGTGCGGCAGGCGCTGTTTTGTATCGAACCTGTCGGAAGACAGTGCCGGTCGCCGCATCCTGGCTGACAGACTGTCTATCGAAGCAGGGTTGAAGGTGCGTGGCGGCGGCTCGAAACACGGTGGTTCGAAGCTGCATCACCGCTCGCTGATTGCAACCCTTCAGTGCCAACGACGGCCGAATTGCGGCCTCGCCTGATGCACTGGTCGAAACCGGAGATCGACATGTTGCGGATGGTCGGAAATGTTCTGCTGATAGGCTGTCTCGGTTTGTTTGCGCCCAGCGCAGTTGCCGCCGTGATCATCGTCAATGCGACAGATGATCTGAACGATGGCACCTGCAACACCGCACACTGCAGCTTGCGTGAAGCCATCACTGCAGCCAACGCCGGTGCCTTTACCGACACGATCGGCTTCGATATCGAACTGCCGGTTCGTGGTGATTTGGTGATCCGGCCTTCTGGCTCTGCGTTGCCGACGATCACTGCGCCTGTGACCATCGACGGATACACCCAGACGGGGACCGAGGGAAACACGGCCGCTTTGCCGTTTCGAACGCCGACCTCCGGATTCGTATTGACGGCGGTGGCGCGAATTCCCCGAACGTGGGCTTGGCGATCTGCGCGAACAATGTGGTGATCCAGGGAATCGCGTTCACGGCCTGGTCTGGCGCTTCGCGCACCGCGGTAGAGTTTGGTCGAACGAACGCGGGGCAGAACTGCGCGAGTGCCCTGACCGGCGCCGGTTTCCGGGGAAACTTCGTCGGGCTGGCTGGTACAGGCAATGCAGCCATCGGCAACCAGAACGGTTTATCCGTGCGCAACACGACGATCGGGGTTGGATCCGCAGTCAGCAGCCATCGCAATGTCTTTGCGAACAATGCGGTCGCATTGTCCGTTTCGGACAGCACGGCAGCGTCGTCCGTTGCCGGCAATCTTTTCGGCACCAACAAGAGTGGTACGGCGGCAATGCCCAACCTTTTGTCGATCAGCCTCTCTGCAGACAACCTGACGATTGGCACCGCCACGGCTCCAAACTTCATCCGTTTCGGCAAGAATGCGATTCGGAGTCTGGATGGCGTCGATAACTCGTTCGAGAAGAACCGGATGTTCGATACCGAGTTTCCGGCAATTTCGCTCGGAGCCACCGGCAGTACCGTACTTCCCAACGATACGAACGATGTCGACACCGGCCCCAATGGGCGACAGAACTTCCCCGTGGTTTCGTCTGTGGCTCGAATCTCGGGCGGTGTCCGAATCACGGGAAACCTGGATGTGCCCACAGGCGCGATCCCACAAACCTACCGCCTGGCTGCCTACGCAAACGTCGGTTGCCATTCGAGTGCCCATGGCCCGGGCGAACTGTTCCTCGGTACCCGAGATGTCAACCTGTTCAACTCTGGCGGCGAATCCTTCTCGATTGATGTCACGGGCGTCACCGTGCCGGTTGGATCGATCTTGACGATGACGGCCACTGGTCCGGACGGCACGTCGGAGTTTTCAGCCTGTACCAACGTCGACGATGTCGCCGGATTTGCAGTGAACTCGGCGAACGACCTGGTCGATGCAGCAGGTTGTGATGTGACTCACTGCAGCCTCCGCGAAGCGATCACTGCTGCGAATGTGCGCCCTGGCCCCGATGCCATCCGATTTGCCATTCCAGTTGCCGGCACCAGTGAAATCTTGATCACACTCGCAAGCGGTCTGCCGGAAATTTCAGAGACGCTGTCGATCGACGGCTTTACCCAGGCGGGCACATCCGTCAACACAGACCCCATCGCAAGCAACGCGGTATTGCGTATTCACATCACGGGTGTAGATCTCGTGCCCGAGCGGATCTTGTCCGTCTGTGCGCCGGATGTGGTGATCCGCGGGCTGAGCTTCAGTGGAACGAATGGCGTCGGTGGGTCGGCTTTGAGGCTGATCAGCCACTGCCAGACCAGCAATGCCGGTAACGCCAGCCGATTCTTCCTGGCAGGCAACCAGTTTGGACTTGCGGCCGACGGTACTACTGCTGCCGTGACGCAGGCCGGGGTCAGCATTTTCGGGTCCGAATCGATCATCGGTGGCGCCGATCCAGCCGATCGGAACGTGTTCGCGGGGGGCAATTTTGCGCAACTCGAGATCAACGGAGACGCCTTGAATGCGCGGGTGCTGGGCAACCTTTTCGGAACCGACAAGTCCGGCACGCTGGATCGCGGTGGCGCCTTCGGGATCCAATTCCGTGGCGGGATCAACCCTGGAGACCTGAATCTTCAAGTCGGCAGCCCGACTGCACCGAATCGATTCCGTTTCAACGCATTGGGGATCACCGCCCGGTCAGACTTCAACCCGGGGCCTGCCGAATTCTTCAACAACGTGTTTTCGAACCACGACGGCATCGCGATCAACCGGGGCAACTCCGCGGTCGTGACCGCGAACGACACGAATGATGCCGACGGCGGCGCGAATGACGGACAGAATTTCCCGGTGCTGACCAGCGTGTTCCA
>JBEIPT010000578.1:0-1932 GCA_040376895.1 Lysobacteraceae bacterium
ATTCCAGAAGGAAGCCTTTCCGCAACGCACCGACCTGTTCAAACACCTGGCCACCACGCAACACCCCGGTACGTTGTTTATCACTTGCTCCGACAGTCGTGTCGTGCCGGAATTGCTGACCCAGCAAGAACCCGGCGAACTGTTCGTAATCCGTAACGCCGGCAACATCGTGCCCTCCTACAGCCCGCATCCAGGCGGTGTATCGGCCACGGTCGAATACGCGGTTGCCGTGCTGGGCGTCACCGACATCGTGATCTGTGGCCATTCGGACTGCGGCGCCATGACCGCCGTCGCCTCGTGCAAATGCATGGACCACCTGCCCGCCGTCAGCGGCTGGTTGCAACACGCCGAGTCGGCGAAAGTGATCAATGAATCGCGCCCTCACGCCAATGACGCGGCGAAGGTGAGTTCGATGGTGCGGGAGAATGTGATCGCTCAACTGGCCAACATCCAGACCCACCCGAGCGTGCGACTGGCTCAGGAAAAAGGCCTGCTGAACCTGCATGGCTGGGTCTACGACATTGAAACCGGTTCGATCGATGCGCTGGATGCCCACAGCCGCACGTTCGTGTCGCTGGTCGAACACCCGACTACCTGCGCGGTGCACGGCAAAGCGATGGAAGCGGCTTGATCCAGGTCGGCAGCCGATGCAGCGCGCCCGGTTCACGGAAGCGCTGCATCCAGTTTCATTTGTCGTCAGGCTTGCCTGACGCTGGTGACCGGATCTCCGGGCTGTCCTCGGCGCTTGGCGGTGTTGGAACGCTTCCGGGCGTGAACACGTGAGTCAGCAATTCCCTGGCATCGATTTCATTGACGCCATTCACCGTGCGGGCCAGCGCAACGACCTGCTCACATTGTTTATGGGTGTTGACGCGACCACTTAACACCACCGTTCCTGCAAGTGTTTTGACATGGACTTGCAGACTAAGGGCAGGATCGGCCAGCGCCAGGGCCGACTTCACCCGAGCGGTCAGCCACGCGTCATGCGCGATTATTCCCAATTGATGAGAGTAATGCTCCAAGGAATGATGTTTCATGGCGAACCCTCTTTCGAAACGCAGACGCAGACGCAGACACCTAAATTATAGTGCGGCCTGCGTCTGTGGTCGGGGTTCTCAGCGTTTGACCGACAGATCCACCTGCGTCATGCGACTGCGAATCGTGAACACACCATCCCCCGAGAGAATCGCGCTGCGGGCAAACAGGCGGCCGCTCTCCCAGTTCGAAAGCCCCAGTTCCGGCTTGTTCAGCGCGTATTGTCCGTCGACCCAGCGGGTGATGCCGTTGCCGACAAAAGGCGCGTTGACCGCATTGTAGAAACGCTCATGGGCCTCGGCATCTTCACTGATCAACGACACGGTGAACTGCGGGCTGTAGCGGTTGAACAAGGCGATGGCGCTGTCCAGGTCGTCGACGATCTTCAGGCTGACTTCCGGGGTTTCTTCCCACTCCCACTCGCGGCCCAACTGCTCCTCGGGCAGCGGCTCGGCCAATGCTTCAGTTTGATAACCTTCAGCGCGGCAGACGTCGACCTTCGCGGTCCTCCAATCGTAAGGCAGGTACGTCTCGCTGCCCTCGACGATGTGCAACTTGCAGCCCTCGTCCCGAGCGGCGCCAGCCTGTTTCAAGGCCTGCATAAACAGCGGCACCAGTTCGGCGGCGCGGTCGCGGTGGATCAGGCAGACGTTCAGGGTGTTGCAGACCTTGCGGTCCAGGGAATTGCGCACGACGGCGGCAAAACGCTGGGCGTCGGCCTCCTTGTCGGCGATCAGCCAGGCGCCACCGGTACCATGCAGGCTGACGGCCGTGCCGGCCTGCTGCGCGATGCTGCCCAATTGGCTGACGGCACGCCCCGAACCACGGGCCACCGCCAGCGACAGGCGTCGGTCGGCGAACATCGCCCAACCGGCGGCGTGATTGACACTTTCCACC
>JBEIPT010000232.1:0-6197 GCA_040376895.1 Lysobacteraceae bacterium
CGGCCGTGTGTGTAGTCGATGATCTGATCGGGGATCACCACCACTTTCGGCCCCATGTCGGCACGAATGCCACCCACGGCATTCACGCCGATGACCCGCTTCGCACCCAGCGCATGCAGTGCAAAAACATTCGCCCGATAGTTCACACGATGCGGCGCAATCGTATGGCTTTCACCATGACGGGCCAGAAACGCAACCCGTTTGCCCGCCAGTTCGCCGATGACGATGTCGCCGGATGGCGCGCCGAACGGGGTGTCCGGACGAACCCGCTCGGAAACAACCAAACCGGGAAACTGATACAGACCGGTGCCACCGATCAGCGCCAGATCCAGACTCATGCGGTTTCCTTCAGCGCGTAGATCGCCGGCAGGTTCCGGCCGAGTTCGTAGTAGTCCATGCCGAATCCGTACACATACCGGTCGGGCACTTCGACACCGACGAAGTCCACGTGCAGACCTGGCACGCAGCGGCCGTGGCGCTTGGCACACAGGGCAGCGATGCTGACCCGGCGAGCACCGGCTTCCTGACATCGTGTGACGATCGCCGAGAGTGTTTTGCCTTCGTCGAGGATGTCGTCGACGATCAGGATGTCGCGATCCTTGAGGTCAAGTTTGGCCCACTTGCCCCAACTCACTTCATGACCCGAGGTGCCGCTGCGGTAACGCGTGGCGTGGATGCTGTCGAACACGCAGCGGGTTTGCAGGCTCAGCGACAACAAGCCAGAGAACATGACGCCACCGTTCAGCACAGTCAGGAACACCGGGGGTTCTTCGGCGTCGGCGTAGAACGCATCGATCTCCTGCGCCACACGCTCGATTGCCGCCAACAGCACCGATCGTGGATGGATCAGGTCGGATTGGGTCAGGGCTTTCTGCAGGTTCGGCTCGTTCATGGGTGTGCTCAGGCTATGGCCGCTTGGGCGGCAGAGTATTCAGTGGAGGCAGTCAGTTGCTGCCAGACCGGCGATTGGCGCGCCAACAAGCGGGCCAGGTCCGTCCGGGATTTCAGCGCCCCCGATTTTAGCGCCCTCGGGGCGGTTACGCGGATTGCCTCGTCGACCAGCGCCGGCGGGCACACCAGCACGATGTCGCAACCGGCATCCAGATGAGCGTCGATGCGCGCCTGGATGCCGCCCACGCCTTCCGCTGCGGCCATGCCAATGTCATCACTGAACACGATACCGTCGAACTTCAGCTGGGTCCGCAGGACATCCTGGATCCAGTGCGGCGAATATCCTGCCGGTTCCAGCGCCACTTCAGGATAGGTCACGTGCGCCATCATGACCGCCTCGGCGCCCTGGGCGATGCCAGCCTGGAACGGATACAGGTCGAGCCGTTCGATCTCGTCGAACGTCCGCGGATCCACCGCGGCATCGAAGTGCGTGTCTTCGAGCACCGAACCATGGCCCGGAAAATGTTTGATCGTGGCCGCCATGCCAGCGCGATGCATGCCGCGCACGTACGCCGCAGCAAACGCCGCCACCACGGCCGGGTCTTCGTGGAATGCGCGTTCGCCAATGGCGCGGTTGCCGCGCTTCAGGTCGATACAGGGCGCAAAACTCAGATCGAGACCGAGTGCCAACATCTCGCTGGCCATCAACCAGGCATGTTGTTCGGCAGCGGCAAGCGCGCCGGTCGCATCGAGTTCATATCGTGCACCGAACATCGACAGTGCCGGCAGCGTGCTGAATCCGGGACGGAAGCGCTGGACCGGCCCCCCTTCCTGATCGACGGCCAACAAAAAGCCGGGACCAGCGGCATCGCGGATGTCGGTAATCAACGCCGAGACTTGCTCGCGGGATTCGAAATTGCGCGTGAACAGGATGACACCGCAGACTGACGGTGCCTTCAACCACTCGCGCTCGTGCGCGGCCAGCGACTTGCCGGCGATGCCGATCATCAACATGATTGCTGCTCCAGAACGATCGCGGCACGATCCGGCCACGTCGAGAACGGCGCTTCGACCAGCGCCAGATTGAGAAAACGTCGTTCTTCCGAGACCTCGCGACCCAACCAGTCCGGTCGCGGATAGTCGGCATCGATGGACGGCAATTCGACTTCGGCGACGATCAGGCCGGCATTGTCGCCGGCGAATTCATCGATCTCGAACAGGCGATCCTGGATCGGCACGAAGTGGCGTACCTTGTCGATTTGCCCACCAGCCAGTTGCGCAAGCAACTGCTCGGCATCGACCATCGGAATCGGATACTCGAATTCCAGCCGTTCGATGCCGGTGGTGCGCGACTTGATGTTCAACCGCGCCTGGTCACCTTCGATGCGCACCCGCGTGGAGCACCGATCACCACCCAGGTAGGCCTGGCACAACCTCAGGCTGTGACTGACCTGCGAGCGCCACGCATTGCCGCGAACCAGGAACTTGCGTTCGATTTCGATACCCACGCGTCGCCTCAGCGATCGAACACGGCGATCGATTCGACGTGTGCGGTCTGCGGGAACATGTCCATCACGCCAGCGCGTGTCAGGCGGAATCCGTGGTCACGCACGAGCATGCCGGCGTCACGCGCCAGCGAACCCGGGGGACAGGACACATAGACGATGCGCTTCACGTGTTTGGTCGGGAACCATTTGATGACCCCATCGGCACCGGCACGTGCCGGGTCGAGCAGGATCTTGTCGTACCGCTCGTTCGCCCACGGCGCATGACGGTGGTCGTTGATCAGATCGGCCACGGCAAATTCGGTATTCGTCAGGCCATTGAGGCGCGCGTTCTGCCGTGCACGATCAACCAGCGGCGCATCACCTTCAACACCGACGACCGTCGCGGCCTTGCGTGCCAACGGCAACGTGAAGTTACCGAGGCCACAGAACAGATCGAGGATCCGATCGGTCGGCTGTGGCTCGAGCAGGTCGAGCGCATGGCGGATCATGCGTGCATTGATGTCGCCGTTGACCTGAATGAAGTCCAGCGGCTGGAACGTGAACTTGAGGTCGAATTCCGGCACCCGGAAATACAGCGACACATCGGCCGGTGCGAGTGCATGGACGGAATCGATGCCCTTGGGCTGCAGGTACACCGCCACTTTCTCGCGCGCTGCATAGTCGCGGAGTTTCTGCAGATCACCGTCCGACAGCGGGTTCAGATGTCGGAACACGAAAGCAGGAATGTTGTCGGCCGCAGCGAATTCGATTTGCGGGATCGAGTCGGCAGCATCGAGCGTGCTGACCAGTTCCGAAAGTTTCGGCAACTGCATGGCAATGGTGGGTGCAACGATGTGGCATTCGGTGATATCGGCAACGAACTTGCCATTCAACTCACGAAAGCCAACCAATGCGCGCCCCTTCTTGCCGACATGCCGCACACTGAAACGGCCACGACGGCGGTAATGGAACGGGGTGCCGGTCAATGCCGGCAACCAGGTTTCCGGCTCGACGTGCCCGATGCGCGTGAAGTTCTCGCGCAAGGTGCGCTCCTTCGCCTTGATCTGCTCGGAAGCATCCAGGTGCTGCAGCACGCAGCCGGCGCATTGGCCAAAGTGTGGGCATTGCGGTTGGATCCGCAGCGGTGAGGCGGTCAGCACTTCCAGCAGGAAGGCCTCATCGTACTGACGATGTGCTTCGGTGCGTTTGGCGCGCACCGTCTCGCCGGGCAAGGCACCGGTCACGAACACCGTCTTGCCCTGGTGTTTGCCAACACCACGCCCCTCATGCGACAGGTCGTGGATCTCGAGCTCGATCGGCTCGGCGAATTGGGGGGAGGTTCGGCGCTGGCGCACTGCGTTGGACTTTCCGGGCTCAAAGGGGGCGCATTGAACCACAGGACGCCCTGGTCGTGCGCGGCCACCGGCAGTTCGGGACCACTTCACCGGCACGGCAAGCCTGGACGGCCAGAGTCCCTCGTCCAACCAAGATCGGAAAACCAGGGCCTATCGCTGCGTGAGCCGCCATCCGATCAGGCAGACTGTTCTCACATGAACAGCCATGCCGGACCAAGCCGCGAAGGCATCCGCACGCCGGAAGGACTCACCGAATCATCCAAGTGAGTCCACCAGAACCGATGACTTCATCTTGCCGAAGCACAAACGGCCGCAACGGACTTGAACGAGGCGGCGCCGGATAGCCCATTGATCACGGTAACTTTGACCGTACCAGACCAAGGCACGCTGCAATCAATTTCGACAAACCGACCACCTTCTTCCACGGGTACGGTTAGTTCGAAATCCGCAGATTCGATCTCCCACTGGAAAATCAAGTTGCCGTCGGCGATCGGAAAGGCTTCGCATAGAACGGAGTTCGCCGTTGGCACACATTCGATGACCGGAACGACCGGGTCCGTTGGCGTCTGGCAGATGTATCGAGTTACCGACTCAATTGTGTTGGGGTGGAGTCCCGGACAGCTCAGTCGATAGCCGCGAGCAGCATCGGCGCCACACTCCGGCACTTGGCGGCCGGTACTGCAGGTCGTCGGCGGATCGTCGGGAGGGGGAGGCGGATTGTTGACTGCGGCGGAGGCAATGGAACTGAGCAACAACAGACCGGAAACAAGCAGGGGGCAAATCGGTTTCAAGGGAACGCTCGATGTGGAAGGGAAAGTTGGGGAGGGGCTGGGCCCATTTTTGTCCATCCTATCGATACGCGTAAAAAGCAGGCTGGAATGATCAGCCAGAGTCCCATCGAAACCAATCAGGCACGATGGCCTTCCGTCGCAGTGTCGGATCGGTAGCCCTGCCCGTCGGGCTTACCCATTTTTCAGGGAACCAGGGTCAACAAAGCTGCTGGTGCGTCTGCTCGCAGGCTGGCCCACCTTTGGGAACAAGCTTGCACAGATTCGCCAGTTCGTAGTTTCCGTCAGCGAAAGCGCAATCGGCGGCCCAGTAGCTGTAGGTCTGCCAAGTGCGCAACTGACCTTGGTTGTGTGCGTCCAGAACCTCGGCAGGCACGGAGTTCAGGAGTTCGAGTGACTGTCGGGCCTGCTCGGCCTGGCCCTGCAAGGCCAGCCACTTTGCGTAGACCATGGCCGCGTAGGCATGAAACGGGTCAGATGACGGGCCTCGACTGGTTTTTTCCACATTGGCGAGGTGCAGCCCGGCCTCGAGCGCATTCCCGCGGCTGCCAGCAAGCGCCAGCCCGAGATTCAATTCGGCGCGCAACGCAATCACGTGACTATTGCCGAGCGAGTTCCGAAAGGCCTGCCATGCGTTGCGCAAGTGCGGCTCGGCAAGATCATGCTGGCGATTTCGGAGCAGAATCTGACCCACCAATGATTCAGTGCGGCCGACCAGAATGGAATCCGTACCGAAGACGGTCTGCAGGTCGGCACTGATCTTCGGCCCGATTTTCAAGAGCTGATCGTCCTTTCCGGCCATGGAAAGAGCATCCAGTCTCGCCAGTTGCAGACGGGCCAGAGCCGGGTGATCGGAATCCAGATTCTGTCTGGCGATTTGTTCGGCCTGATCAATTGCAGCCATGTCCTGTTCATAGTCCCCAGCTCCAGCCAAAGCCTGAGCACGTTGAACGGCGGCGTAGATCCAGAGTGGTTGATCAACCGGAATCTGCGACGCCAACCCTTCGAAGCGTCGCGCCGCCTCGGGAAATTGCTCCCGCTTCAACGCGATCCGAGCACGGACCAGGTCGGCTCGCGTTCTGTTCTCTTTGGTATCGATTCGGCATTGCGCAAGCATGGTTTCCGACTCGGCCAATTGCTCCTGTTCGGCCAGCACCCGAGCGCGCAACACACAGGCGGCGCCATTTGCCTCAGCGTCGATCGTTTGCAGGGACTGTGCAGCGTCAGTCAAGAGACCCATCGAGATCTGCACTTCTGCGAGCGTCAGCAGAAGCTCCGAGGTTTGTGTATCCCGCTCGCCATGCAGTGGAGCCAGGGCAGCAAAGGTCTGCCTCAGGATCTGGCGCGAACTCACGTCACCGCCAGCAAACCCATCCGGATCGGCTGCCATGAACGCGTTGCGCATCGCGTCAAGGGCCAGGGTGGCACGATCCCGTTCTGCGGTAACCTGATGATTGTGGATCAGGATGGTGGTCAAGGCCACGAGCGACGCGACCATCGAGAGCACGCCCAGCACCGACGCCAACTTGTGTCGGGCGACCAGTTTTTTCGTCCGATACCACGTACTGTTGCCGGAGACGGAAACAGGCTCATTCGCAAGCAGGCGGGCGATGTCGTTGTCGAACTGTTCGACGCTGCCGTATCGACCGTCGGGTTCCTTGCGCAGCGCCTTCTGC
>JBEIPT010000272.1:0-5347 GCA_040376895.1 Lysobacteraceae bacterium
ACTGTGGGATTGGGTGAATCGTCGATCTCGGTCAGGTGCAGGGTTGGCACCACACCGACGATTTCAATCGGCCGCGTGTCGCCATCCGCCGAGTGCAAGCGTCGACCGATCGCATCCTGACCGGGCCAATGACGATCGACGAACGCTTGATCGACCACCGCTACACGAACCCCCTCGAGGGTATCGGTTGCCTGAAACGAACGACCAGACAGCAGCGAAATACCGTACGTCGTCAGGAAGTGATCATCGACCGCACTGAAGTGCGCATAGTGTGCGTCACCCTGCGGGTCTTCGCCGTCCAATCGATAGTCGGTACCGACACCAATTCCGCCCGGCAGCGACTGCGAAACGGTGGCTGCAGCAACTTCAGGATCGGCGCGCAAGGCATCGCCCAGTCGCTCGAAAAACTGCGCCTGGTCCACGGGCGTCGGAAACGCCTGCGGGAAAATCGCCACACGGCCAGTCAGAACTTCGTCGGTGGCAACCTTGATGCCGAGGTCCATCGTCGCAAGGCGGTCGAGGTCACGGTACACCGATCCGGCACCCACCAGCAGCAGGCAGGACAACGCCACCTGGAACACGATCAGAATGCGGCCCAGTCGGGACGTACCGGCTGCACTGCCCTTTGCGCCATCGCGCAAACCAGCCTGGACATCTCCGCCGGAGGCGCGCCAAGCCGGCATGATGCCTGCGAGCGCGGTAGCCAGCAAAGCGCTGCCAAAGCCCATCAACGCCATTCGCCAATCGACACCAAAATGCATCCAGTACGGCTGTGCTTCGTCAGCTGCCGCGAACACCGACTCCACACCCTTGCCACCGAAGTGGGCAATCACGAGACCAATGGCTGCAGCCAACGTCGACAGGATGAACGACTCGCACAGAATGCCGAACAGAATTCGCCCACGGCTTGCGCCAATGGCAGCGCGCACCGAGAGCTCCCTGGCCCGCGCCACCACTTGGGCCGCCTGCAAACCGGCGACGTTTGCACAGGCCAGCAACAACACACCAAACCCGGTGACCAGCATGAGGTTGAGAATCATGCGGGTATGACGGGAGGTGTAGACATAGTTGACCGGCAGGAACTCGACCGGATTCGGCACTCGCGTGTCACTGGGCACGCCCTTTTGAATCTCGGTCCACAGAACGTTCAAGCGTTCTCGCGTGGCCAGCAGATCGGTGCCGTCGGCAACCCGAACCAGGACAACCGTCTCTGCCTGTTCGGCACGCGGCGTGTTCGGATCGAACTGAGCGGCAAACCACACCTGCTGCCCGTATGGATACGAGAAGCCGTCCGGCATGACACCGACGATCGTCGCATCGAATCCGTTGATTCGCACACGCCGGCCGATGATGTCCGTGGAGCCGCCGAAACGGTCCTGCCAGATTCGGTAGGAGATCATCGCCACCCGTGGCGCGCCCGGCCGATCGTCGTCGGGCTGCAGCGTGCGACCGAGCAACGCCGGCATACCAAGCAGCGTGAACACACCACTGTTGACGAGTACGCCGTCATACCGCACCACAGTCTTCTGATCTGCGATGTTAATCGTCGCTTGTTGGTAGAGCGCCACGGCGGTCATTGAAGACTCGTCACGCAGC
The DNA here is from genome assembly GCA_040376895.1 of Lysobacteraceae bacterium. Classification (GTDB taxonomy): domain Bacteria; phylum Pseudomonadota; class Gammaproteobacteria; order Xanthomonadales; family Ahniellaceae; genus Ahniella. Next base: position 1,597 of record JBEIPT010000272.1, read on the forward strand.
AGGGTCAATGCATCGCCGGCGGCCAACTCATCCAGTTCATCGGTGTCCTCCGGATCGAGTTCGCCCAATTGATAGACCGCCTCGCCGGCGAACGGCCCTGGCTGCAGCACGAGGGTGTTGATGGCCCCCAGCACGAACAAGGTGGCACCAAGCCCCACCGCAAGCACCGCCACTGACAAACCGGTGTAACCGGGCCGGGCAAGGAGTCTTTGGCAGGCTTCCCGGAACTCGATCCGGACTACTGCAAACATCGCTTTCATGAACATTCCTTATTCAGAGCGCAAGACGAGAATGGGATCCACACGCGCGGCAAGGCGTGCGGGCAGGAGACAAGCAAGCAGGCCGGTCGCGGCCAGCACAATCAGGACGGTACCGATCGTCAACGGATCGAACGCGCTGATCCCGAACAGCTGCGTCCGCAGCCAGAGAGTTGCCAGCGCCGCCAGAACCAGACCGAGTCCCAGTCCCAACGCGATCAAACGACCGCCTTGACTGAGCACGGTTGAGAACAGGTCCTTGGCACGGGCGCCCATCGCGAGCCGTACACCGAACTCACCATGACGCTGACCCACCAGAAAACTCAGCAGCCCATACAGACCGATCACCGACAACACCAGCGCCGAAGCGGCAAACACGCCGATCAGTGCCATGGGTGCGCGACGCGCGCCGAGCGAATTCATGATGCGGGCGTCGAGGGTGCTGATGTCGTAGGCCGGTTGTTCCGGATCGATCTCGCGGAGCGTGTCGCGCAATGCCGTCGCCAGCGCTTCCGAAGGCAAGTTGCTGCGTACGACCACTGAAGTGAGTGTGTCCGGATCCTGCCGCATCGACAGGTAATACGTTTCCTTGCGCACACTCTCGTCGAGGTTCGATGTCTTGACCGTGCCGACCACCCCGACGATGCGATACCACACGGCACCGTCATCATTTTCCTGCCCGCGACCGATGAACTGGCCGATCGGATCCATATCCTTGAAGTACTTGTCGGCCAAGAGTTGATCGATCACCGCAACCGGTTCGGTATCGGCGCGATCGGTCGCCTCAAAAGTCCGGCCGCGCAGAAGCGGAATGCGCATGGCCTGGAAAAATCCTTCGTCGGCCACGCGCGAATTGCCATGCGGCATCGGTTCGTCGGCGGCACGGTCACGCCCCTTGATGCTGTAGGACGACATGCCGCCATTGTTCGTGAACGGCAAACCATTGATCATGCCGAGTTCTGTGATCCCCGGCACCTGCTTGATACCCTCGCGAACGCGATCGAAAAACGCGATTTGTTGCGCCGACTCAGGAAAGCGATCGTCCGGCAACGCGATGTTCGCGGTCCACACCTGGCTGCTGTCAAAACCCGGTGATTCGGCCAGCACTCGGGCATAACTGCGCATCAAGAGACCCGCCGCAATCAGCAGCGCCACCGACAAAGCCAGTTGTGCAATCACCAGACCTGACCGCAGGCGCGTGGTCGCGCGATTGCCGAGCGCCCCACGACCGGCATCCTTGAGGCCAAGCTCGTGCGAACGACGCATCACCGCGAGGATCGGCAACAGCGCGATCAGTGGCGCGACCACCAACACGACCACCAGCACACCCAAGAGAATGCTTGGCGTGAACACCGTCGCCTCGAATCCGAACGGCAGCACATCCAGCCCGAGTCCGAACATGATCTTCAGGACCAGGTGGGCGATCACCAGCCCGACAACCGCGGCGATTCCCGCTGCCAGCAACGACTCGACCAGAGTCTGCCGCGCCAGTTGCCAGGAGCCCGCGCCCAATGCAGAGCGCACGGCATATTCCCGAACCCGCGCAACACTGGCCGCCATCATCAGATTGGCGACGTTCGCACATGCGATCAGCAGCACCAGCAGGGTCGACCATTGCAGCAAGCGGATGGTCGCGCCGGCATCACCCACGGCGTATTCACGCAAACTGCGCGCACGCCCGGTGAATCCTGCTTGATTCCAGAACGCCTTGAGATCGGCCGGCAACTGCTCGGCGAGGCGGGCGACGATCCCCGACATGGCCTCGTCCACCTGCTCGATGGTTGCACCCGGCTTCAGACGGGCAATCGACAGTGAGTACTCGTGTCCACGTTCGCCATCACTGGTCTGCTCGGGCGTAAACCCGAACGGCGTAAACACTTCGCCGACAAATCCCGGATAACCGGGCACGACAAACGAGGGCGGCATGACGCCGATCACCGTCCATGATTCGCCGTTGATGCGCAAGCTACGTCCCAGAACATTCCGATCGCGCTGGAACATGCGGTTCCAGGCTGCGTCACCAAGTACGAGCACTCGCTGCTGCTTCTGGGCTTCTTCATCGGTGAACGTACGGCCGATGACGGGACTGACACCCAGCGTCGAAAACAGGGAGGCCGATGCACGCGTGGCCAGCAATCGGGAAGCGTCGCCGGCGTGCAGCACGTTGAGCGTGTCGTAGGTATAGATGCCGATGTCTTCGAACGCTTCAACCTGGGCCCTGCGGTCCAGGTAGTCCGGCACCGAAGTGCCGGCAAATTCGAGATCGTTCTTCGGATAGGTGTTGTAGACCATCACCAGTCGATCGCCATCCGGAAACGGCAGCGGTTGCAGCAGCAAACGCTGGAACACCGAGAACACGGCGGTGTTGGCGCCGAGTCCGAGTGCGAGCGTCAGGATCATCGTGGTCCACAGTCCGGGACGATGGCGCATTTGCTTCAGCGCGGTACGCAGGTCGGTCAGCAAGGCAATCATGGTGGATCTCCAGACTGGATCAGGCGGCGGTCGGACGTTTGGTCAATCGCGCATCTTCTTCGCGACGCAGACGAATCAGCGTTTCCTCATCGACCACTCGACCGTCGAACATGAAGATCTTGCGCTGGGCGAACTCGGCGTAACGAGGATCATGGGTCACCATACAAATGGTCGCGCCAGCCTTGTGCAGTTCGTCCAGGAGACTCATCACCGCTTCACCGTTCTTCGAATCGAGGTTTCCCGTCGGTTCGTCGGCGAGCAGGATCGACGGACGACCGACCAAGGCACGGGCAACGGCGACACGTTGCTGCTGACCGCCGGAGAGTTGCGACGGATAATGCTTGATGCGGTGGGCCATACCCACGCGCTCGAGCGCTTCCATGGTTCGTTCGCGGCGCTCGGCCTTGCCGATGCCATCACGATAGGTCAGCGGCAGTTCGACGTTCTCGAACACGTTCAGGTCACCGATCAGGTTGAAGGCCTGGAAGATGAACCCGATCTCGAGGTTACGGATGCGCGCCCGGTCGTTGGCGCTCAACGCTTCCACTTGTGTGCCGTTCAGGCAGTAACTGCCATCGGTCGGAGAATCGAGCAAGCCCAGTATCGACAACAGCGTTGACTTGCCGCAACCGGAAGGCCCTGAGATCGCCACGTATTCGCCACGGGCAATGTCGAGATGGACTTTCGCGAGTGCGTGCGTTTCCACCTCGTCGGTGAAGAACACTTTCTTGATATCGCGCATCGTGATCAGTGCATTGTCCTGGGTCATGGCTTTGTCCTTGTCGTCCTTGGGTTCATTGGATGGTTTGGCGAACTCAGTCTTCGATGCTGAGTCGGTCGTATTTGTCGTAGTTGCTGGTGTCGGAGAGGACAACGAACTCGCCCTCCTTCAGGCCGGACCGGACTTCGATCTGCGTCACGCTGGCGCGGCCGAGTTCAACCGGCACACGCAGTGCTCGACCGGCCTTGCCGTCGTAGCGGAACAGCGTCGTGCGGGCGTCCTGCTGGCTCTGCACCGGTCG
>JBEIPT010000543.1:0-2220 GCA_040376895.1 Lysobacteraceae bacterium
CCTGGTGCGACGGCACCAGGGGCTCGTGCGTGCCCAGCTTCGACGTTTGCTGGTCGACGATCATGCGATGGCTGATGACCTGGCGCAGCAGACTTTCGTACTGGCCTGGCGAAAGCTGGAGCAGTTCCGGGGCGATTCACGCTTTTCCACCTGGATCTACCGAATCGCGCATTCGTGCTTCCTGCAGTTCCTGCGCAGCAAAGGTGGGCGGGCATCGGTTCCGGATGTTGATGAAGACCTGCCGGATTCCGATCCCGGAGACCTCGATCTGCAACTTGACCTGGCAGCCGCACTGCAGCGCCTGTCCATGAACCAGCGCACGGCACTGCTGTATTGCGTTCAGATGGGTCTGAGTCATGAAGAAGCTGCGCAGGTCATGAACATGCCGCTGGGAAGTGTCAAAACCCATGTTGCGCGCGGGAAAACAAAACTGCGGCAACTGATGCACGCGTGGGCGGTGAATGATGAACGGAGCGAACGACATGAATGAACATCCCGACCGAAAGTTCCGATCAGATGCCATCGACCAGTTGTTGCGTCAGGAATTCCCCGGTGCTGTCCAGGACGATGGGTTCACCGACCGTGTGATGCGTACGCTTCCAGTCCGACTTCAGCATCGAACCTGGGTCATGCCGACGGCTGCCATCGCCGGTGGTCTGCTTGCCTGGCTGGCCTTGATGCCGATCCCGCTCTGGGAGAACGTAACGAGTGAGTGGCAGGCAGGCAACATCGGACCGAACTCGGTCGTGTTGATCGCGTTGTTGTTCGGCACGAGCCTGATCGGCTGCTGGTGGGCGTTGGAGGAAGCGCCATGATCCAAAGACATGTCGCGTAGACTGGCGCAAGCTGGCCAGACCCGGCTTGAGTTCCATACTCGTAAACGTCACCGGGCCGACGGCCCGTTCAGTCTTCTGCGCTGGCTTCTCCGTTGGGCAAACGCATCACTGCCGCCATCGTGGCGATGCCGTCCCACAGGTGGCCGACACGCAGGTTTTCGTTCTCCGCATGCTGGTTGTTGTCGGGATTGGCCAATGGAATGACGAGCGTGGGGGCGCCGGTGGCGTCGGTGATGACCACCAATGGCAGGCTTCCACCCATGGTTGGCGTAAGCAACAGTGAGGCGCCCGCTACGTTTCTCATGGCGGCGATCACATCGCGGGAAATGGGTAGGTCCATTGCGGTGCGCGAAGCGGCATAACCACCGGGTTGCAGGATCACGGTGGCGATTTTCGGATGGCGGGTTCGCTCGGAATGGGTTGGAGTGCGATCGAGCACGTAATAGCCCCGGGCTTTGACGTGTGCCACCAGTCGATCGAACTGGCCTTGTACGGTATTGCCTTTGACCAGCCGCAGGTCGAGTGTCGCGCGTGCATCGATCGGGATGACATTCCTTGCCTGCGCGCCAACGTCCGCGGAGCGGATGCCGTTGATGTTGAGGGAAGGCAGGTTGATCGACTCAGGCAACGAGACACCGCGCATCTCGCCGGCGGTGAGGCCGAGGTCCAGCAGCAATGAGGCTTCGTCGTCGGGTGCTGCAGCCAAGGCTTCGCGCTCGGCCGAGCCAAGGGGTTCAATGCCGTCGTACCAGCCGGAGATGGTCACGCGGCCGTCGTCGTCCTTCATCGAGGCCAGCAGCTGCGCCAGACGCAAAGCCGGGTTGACGACAAAGTTGCCGTAGTGGCCGCTGTGCAATGGGCGCTTCGGGCCGTACACAGTGATGTCGACATTGGCATCACCACGCACACCGAACACCAGTTGTTTGCGGCCACTCAGGTGCAGGGGGCCATCGGCAATCAGCCAGGCTTCAGCCGTAAGCAGCTCGCGATTCAAGTCCAGCAGCTCGCGCAAGTGCGGCGAACCTTGTTCCTCTTCGCCGTCGAAGAAGAACTTCAGATTGGTTGTCGGTTGCAGACCCGCTGCCTTCAGTGCGTCGGTGGCTGCGAGCATCGCGAAGACACCCGCCTTGTCATCCGAAGCGGCGCGCGCATACAGGCGCCAATCCGGGTCGATCGGCCGGGACTTGTCGCGTCGGACGATTTCGGGCGAGACGTCCAATCTGCCCTGTCGCCATACCGGCGTCCACGGATCGCTGGCCCAATCAGAGGCACTCACCGGCTGTCCATCGTAATGGGCGTAGAGCACGACCGTGCGGGTTGCGCCGGGCACCAGCCACTCGCCATAGACTGCCGGCGGCGCGCTGCGATCAGCGTTTTCCAGCAG
>JBEIPT010000008.1:0-26239 GCA_040376895.1 Lysobacteraceae bacterium
CACACCCTCGGCAGCTTCGATCGAAACCGTGAATGCTGTGCGATGCGGGGAGCGGTTGTCACTCACCATCGGCGGCAAATTGAGCTGTGAACACCGCGCTTCGGTCAGTGCCAGACAGATCAACCCTCGCGCCTCTTTGGCCATGAAGTTGATGTGCTCCGGCCGGACCAGTTCGGCCGCCATGATCAGGTCGCCTTCATTCTCGCGGTCCTCGTCATCGAGGATGACGACCATTCGGCCATCGCGGATTTCAGCAAGCAGTTCGGGGATCGTGTTGAATGCGCTCATCCGCCCATTGTCGCGAAAGCAGCCGTGAAGCGTCCATCATGACTTGCGCAAAAGCTCCAGCAGATCGGCCCGACGCAGCTTCCCGGTCTCATTACGCGGCAGGCGCTCGACCATCTTCAGTGGGCGCGGCAGAAACGCGGGGTCACAACCCTGGCGCAACTCAGCAAGCAACTCTGTCGCCGTTCGTGTGGGGGCCACCACGAGAGCCGCCAGACGTGCGGTTCGGGCGCCGGAATCCTGATCAGGGAGAACGTAGGCCGCATCCAAAACCCCCCGAAGTCGGGCCAGCCGTTGGGTCAGATCGGCAAGTGACGCTCGTTTGCCGGCAATGTCGACCAGATCCTGATTGCGTCCTCGGAGCTCGAACAGACCCGCCCCAACCAGCGCCAGATGATCCTGCAACAGCTTCGGCTCAATGAACCACGGTGCGTTGATCCACGTGCCGTCCTCGACAGGGTTGACAGTCACCTCGTCGAGAAGCCTCCAAACCGACTCCCTTGCTGTTCGTCGGTGTGCAATGACACAAGTCTCCGTCGAGCCGAACAGCTCCAGAAGCGGTGCCTGCGTCAGATCCTCAATAGCGGTTGCCAAGGTCGGATCCAACGGCGCCGTCGCCGACACAATCAAATCGAGCGCCGGCAAATTGATGCCGCTCTCAAGCAAAGCCCGCAAATGTACGGGAGTCGACACCAGAACCCGCGGTCGCGGAACATCAGCCAACGCGCGCAAGATGTCGGCCGGAAACAAGGGCCGGCCAGAGTGCACCGGAAAACCAGCCAACAACGGCAAGAACACCGACAATTCAATGCCATACATGTGCTGAGGCGGCACCGTGGCGACGATGTTGGGAACCGCCGATGGATTGCCGAGGGCTTGCCGCAAAGCTCGAGCGTTGTGCCGGGTACTCTGAATCAGCGACCCGAATGTCTTGGCGTTCGGTTTGGGTTCGCCAGTGCTGCCCGATGTGAACCCGATCAACGCGGTCATTCCGGCATCAATCATCGGAACGTTCGCCTGAGTCTGACCTGCAGTCACGGCCGCAACCTCGGAATCATCGATACTGCGCGAGCCGGGCCAGGTACGGGCCACCTCCCGCACCACGTCGACAGCCCGTGAGCTGGGAAGCAGGCTGGTTCGGTGTCGACACAAGGCTGCGCCCATCGCCACCAGAAACCAATACCGGTCCTCGCACAAATTGATCAAGGCGCCGGCGTCACCCAGTGTCGCGGCTACCCGCGACACATCGGCAAGATACGCCGACACCGAGACGGCCGAATCCCCGTGATAAGCGAAGATCGCCGAAGCATCGGCATGCCCGAGCAAAGGAAAAGTGGCTGCTTCCATGAACCTCAGAAGAACGGTCTAATCGCCATTATTCCAGCAGCCGGGCCGAATGGGTGAAAGCAGTTGATGCATCTGTCGCTGACGAGCCCCTGGCCGCGCCGCCTTCGATCCGCGTTTGGGTCAGGCCCTGGCAGCCCGGAATGGACTCGCTGCAAGAGTGTGCGGCCGCGCTCGGCGCCGAAAGAACCGGTCAGCCGGTCAGACTTTCCCGCAGTCTAAGCGGTCGACCGATCCTGCATGAGCCACCCGGCCACGTGTCGATCAGCCATACGCGCAATCTGTTGGCCCTCTGCCACGCCGGCCAACCTGCAGGCATCGACATCGAACTGCGCCGACGCGAGCGCCCTTGGGTGGCACTGGCGGAGCGATACTTCTCCACTTCCGAACATCGAGTCGTAGCCGCAGCAGAAGATCCTGGCGAGCGGTTCCTGAGGTTCTGGGTGGCGAAAGAGGCGTTGCTGAAATGCCTCGGGCTGGGCATCGCCGGACACATAGGTGATATCGAACTGGCCAACATCGAAACCAACTGGCCCTCCGTGTTGCGGCTCCCGGGTGGTCGACCCCCACGAGGGTTCGGTGTGAGGATCTGGCAGAACGAGACTTGTTACATCGGCCTCGCAGTAGAGTCGGCCATCTACCCCCCGTCGTGGACGATCGACGGACCCAGTCTCTGGAGTGACGAACATGACCGCTGAGCCCCTGCATTCGATACCGTGGCAATCAAGAACGGGCGCCACGCTGATCGTCGATGGATTCAAGCACTACAACGCGGATTTCCGTGCCATCACGCGCCGAGCCGAGCGCCATTTCATCGAGCGCGATTGGCAGGCTCAGGGTCGAGACCTCAATCAGCGCATCGAGCTCTACGACAAAGCCGTGGCAGGAATCGGCGATACGCTGATCGAGCGACTGGGCGATGCTGCACACCGGCGCGATATCTGGGTCGGCATCAAGGGCGCCTACGCAGAGCTGATCCAGAACCAGCTCGACCAGGAGCTCTACAAGACTTTCTACAACACGCTGACCAGGCGATTCTTCAAAACCCGCGGCGTGGACGCCGACATCGAATACGTCGCACTGGATATCGAACCAACCGATCGCATCACCCATCCGGTCGCTCGTCTGGTCTATCACCCATCCGGAGACTGGCAACGAGGTTTCGAAAAACTTCTGGGCGACACGCCATTCGCCAACCGATTCGTTGACTTGCAAGCCTGTGCAGCCCGTTTGGCAGTGGCCCTGGCTCAGCGAGTTGCCTCGTGGCCGAATGGTGCAGCTCGTGCCATCGAACTGTTGGAAACCCGGTTCTACCGTGAGCGACGCTGTTATCTGATCGGCCGACTTTTGGGTGACGACCGCTTCGGGCCAATCGTCATTGCACTGACCAATGGCGAACAGGGCGTCGAGGCTGATGCATTGATCGTCGATCGCGAGGATTTTTCGCAACTGGTCGGATTTACCCGCTCGTACTTTCTGGCCGATTTCGAAACCGTCGGCGACGCTGTCGTATTTCTGCAGACCTTGTCCCCACGCAAACCCGTTGACGAGTGGTACGCCATGCTCGGTCGGCTCAAGCAGGCCAAGACCGAGCGCTACCGGCATTTCGTCCGGCACTTTGCCAAGGCCACCACCGAGCAAGGCGAGCCCGAGTTGTTCCGGCATGCCGACGGCGAGCGCGGCATGGTCATGGCAGTCTTCACGCTGCACTCGTATCCGCTAGTATTCAAGCTGATCCGCGACCAGTTCGCGCCGCCCAAGAACGTGACGCGGGAAGAAGTGGCCGCCAAGTATCAGTTGGTGTTCAAGCACGATCGCGCTGGTCGTCTGATCGACGCCCAGGAATTCCGGTTCCTGCGCTTTCCCCGGGCGCGGTTCCATGGCCCATTGCTCGACGAACTGTTGAACGGCTGCAGCTTGAGTGTGTACGCCGACGGCGACGACCTGGTCATCATGCACTGCTACGTGGAACGCAAGTTGCGGCCGCTGAACATGTTCGTCAAGGAAGCCGAGCCGGAGTTGGCGTTGAAGGCCATCGTCGATTACGGGCAGTCAATCAAGGACCTCGCGATCAGCAACATTTTCCCGGGAGACTTGCTGCTCAAGAACTTCGGTGTGACGCGCCACAGTCGAGCCATCTTCTATGACTACGACGAGATCTGCCTGACCACCGAATGTCGGTTCAGGCGAATGCCCGAGCCCAGTGACCATGACGAAGAAATGCACCATGGCGCGTGGTATCACGTGGATGACTTCGACGTGTTCCCGGAGCAGTTTCCGCGCTTCCTGGGTTTGAGCGAACCGCAGCGCCAGGCTCTGATCGATGCTCATGGCGAGATCTTCACCGTCCCGTTTTGGCTCGACCTTCAACAACGGTTCCGGTCGGGGCAAGCACCGGAAATGGCGCCGTACCCGGATCGACTGAGGGTTTGACCGATCTTCTGACGCAATCTTGCTCTGCCGTGTGAACGACCTTCGCGCGCTCGCTCGATCGCCAAATCCGCCAACCAGCCACCCGAGCAGGCGGGGCTGGTTCAGTTGTGGCTGACGGCCAAGCCGGATCGTCAGAACGGTAGCGTGAGCTTTGCGTCCAATGCCAGCAACTGCGAACGGAACGTATCCTGGATCCGATTCAGCCCGATCTTGTTGACTGACTCGAACCGAAGCACAAGGCAAGGTGTGGTGTTGGAACACCGAACCAGGCCAAAACCGTCCTTGTAGTCGGCGCGGACGCCGTCGATGGTAGTCACACGAGCGCCGGGGAACTTTGCCCGCTCGCGGAAGCGTTCCATGAACTCGTAATGCGCACCTTCGACCATCTGGATCTTCAGCTCAGGCGTCGCGACGCTGTTCGGCAATTCAGCAAACACCTGTTCGGGTGTTTCGGAGCGTTCGGCCAGAATGTCGAGCAGCCGCGCCGCGGAATAGATGCCGTCATCAAAGCCGTACCAGCGTTCCTTGAAGAAGAAATGTCCGCTCATCTCGCCGGCAAGTGCGGCGTCTTCTTCCTTCATCTTCGCCTTGATCAGCGAATGCCCGGTTTTCCACATCACCGGCGCGCCGCCGGCACGGATGATCACTTCCGACAGCTGGCCCGTGCACTTGACGTCATAGATGATGGAAGCACCCGGATTGCGGGTCAGCACGTCTTGTGCGAAGAGCATCAGCAGGCGGTCTGGATAAATGATTTCGCCGGTTTTCGTGACCACGCCGAGGCGATCGCCGTCACCGTCGAAAGCGATGCCGAGGTCCGCATCGAACTGCTTGATCGCCACCTTGAGGTCTTCCAGGGTGTGCGGGTCGCCCGGATCAGGATGGTGATTCGGGAAACGGCCGTCCACTTCGCAGTAAAGCGGCATGACTTCGCAACCAATCCCTTGAAGGACCTGCGGAGCGATACCACCGGCGATGCCATTGCCGGCATCGACCACGACCTTGAGCGGTCGCGAGATCTGGATGTCGCCGACGATCCGTTCCAGGTAGTCGGCCTGAACGTCGAGCGATTGCAGACCGCCGGATCCATGCGCGAGACGCCCTTCGACAATTCGGGCGAACAGATCCTGGATCGCATCTTCGGCAAGCGTCTCACCGCCGACCATGATCTTGAAACCGTTGTATTCCGGGGGATTGTGGCTGCCGGTCACCATCACGCCCGATCCGGTGCGAAGATGATGCGTAGCGAAATACAGCACCGGCGTCGGTACTGCACCGATATCGATGACATCGCAGCCCGCGTTGCGCAGGCCCTTGGCCATGGCTTCGGCCAACTCAGGGCCGGACAGGCGGCCATCACGCGCAACGACGACTTCCCGCAGACCCTTCTCCCGGACCACGGAACCGATGGCCTGACCGATCAACATTGCGGTCCCGACGTTGAGGGTAGTCCCGACGACACCACGGATGTCGTAGGTTCGGAAAATGCTTCGATCGATTGCCCCTGTGGTGCTGGCGAGCTTTTCAGACTTCGCCGGTAAAGTCGCTGCCGGGTCAAGCTCGGAAACCTCGATCGCAGAGGCTTCGCCCTGGTCCTTGATTGCTGCCAGTTTGCGTGCAAGATCGGCTTCATTGGGCGCCTCCGGCAGAGAGGTACCCTCCACAGGAGTTGCCGTGCCGAGCGCAGGCATGCGCCAGCGCACAAAACCCAAGCCTCCCGCGACCACGAACAGCAGCAGGGCAATCAGCATCGAGCCCGATCCACTGCGTCCTTCCAGAAAGGTGAAAAACAGGCTTGGTTTGAACAAGTTCGGCGCCGAGGCCGAGACCGAGAACACACTTCCGTTGATCGGAACCGGCTTGTCGATCATTTGGTCGACGGCGCTGCCGTCGCCAGTACGTTCGAGCAAAAGCAACGCACCCACTCGGGTGCCCATCTGGAAATCAATGGCGCCGATGCCTGCATCCAACTCCGGTCGGACTTCAATGGGTTTGGCCAGCTTCCGCTTGACGTACGCGAGAGCCATGACCTGTGTCCCATTCACGACGGGCTGCGCGAATGCCAGACAATATTTGGTGGCGTCGTTGCTGCATGTGTGGGCCTGGATACGTGCCGGGCCATTACTTTCCCGGGACTCCGACAATTGTTCGGCCTTTGCGTAGCCGAATTCGCTGAGGTCAACGGCCGACAACTCGGACAGATCGGCCGAATAGAACATGGCGTCATCCAGGTCCGGAACCAACTTGCCGAGTTCGGTTCGGCCGCGTAACTGAGCCGCGCCATCCAGGGCCGCCAAAGTCATGCGCAATTCGTTGTTGTCGAGCGCCAGCCTGATGTCGTCCTGCCATTTCTTGACTGCACCCTCGTAGGCGCGGACCAGAGCGTCGCGCTCGGACTTGAGGTCCGAGATTGCGCCCTCTTCGCGCCAGTTCTGAAGGCCTTCGGCAAGGAACACCAAGCCCAGCACCAACGCAAGACCGAAACCGGCGGTAGCGCCCAGACGCGTGGCGTCAACGCCACCTCGGTTTCCTTCCATGGCCGCCTGAAGGGCGGTTTTCTTGCCGAAATTCAGCATGTATTGATTCCAATCTCTAGGTTCTGCCGGAATGGCCGAAGCCACCGGTGCCACGGGTGCTGTCGCCGAACTCTTCCACCAGCCGGAATTCCGCACGGACTACCGGTACAAACACCAACTGCGCCAAGCGGTCACCGGGCTGGATCGTAAAGGCCTGCTGGCTGCGATTCCAGCACGAAACCAGCAATGGCCCCTGGTAGTCGGAATCGATCAGCCCGACCAAATTGCCGAGGACGATGCCCTGTTTGTGGCCAAGGCCGGAGCGCGGCAGGATCACCGCTGCCAATTCAGGGTCGGCAATATGAATGGCCATGCCGGTCGGAATCAGCTGACAGGCCCCAGGTTCGAGGGTCGTAGCCTGATCCACCATGGCTCGCAAATCCAGGCCGGCCGAGCCGGGCGTGGCGTGTGTGGGCAAGGGAAAATCCCGGCCGAGCCGGGGATCGAGCACTTTCAGGTCGATCTGTCTCATGCCCGGCTCCGGAAACATGTGGCGATCCGGTCAACGAGTTGTCCTGCCAGTTCGAACTTGCCGGCTTGCGCAAAATGCCACTGGCTTTCAGGGCCGATCAGGGTCAGCGCATTCTCGTTCGCATCGAACCCGCACCCTGGACGGGCGACGTCATTTGCGGCGATCAGGTCGATATTCTTCTTGGCAAGTTTGCGCCGGGCATATTCCAGAACGTTTTCTGTCTCTGCGGCAAAACCGACCAGGAAGGGTTTCGGCTCAAGTCTTGCGACTTCAGCCAGGACGTCTGGGTTGGGCACCAGATCCAGATGGATCCCTTCCGGACCTCGCTTGATCTTCTGAACCGCTACCTCGCGCACACGAAAGTCGGCAACGGCTGCAGACGCGATGACAATGTCTACCCCGGGCGCTTCGGCCAACATGACAGCCAGCAATTGGGCTGCCGAGCGGATATCGATTCGCCGCACACCGGAGGGTGTTGGCAAGTTGACCGGCCCTGCCACGAGACAAACCTCTGCACCGGCCAGCTGGGCCGCCTCGGCGACCGCAAACCCCATTTTTCCGGAGCTTCGATTGCCGATATACCGAACCGGATCGATGTCTTCGAGTGTCGGCCCTGCGTTGACGAGCACGCGCAATCCGGACAGTCGATCCGATCGAAGCGGCCATTTGGCGAGCGCGTCGACGATCGCCTCAGGCTGCATCATCCGACCCTCACCCGTTTCTCCGCAGGCCTGTTCGCCGCGATCGGGGCCGAGCAACCGGAATCCGCGCGACAGCAACAGCGCGACGTTGTCGGTGGTTGCGGCATTCCGCCACATCAGGTGGTTCATCGCAGGTGCCAGATACACGGGACGATCGGTTGCCAGGCAGACAGTGCTCAACAGATCGCTCGCGTGGCCATGTGCCAAGCGCGCCAAAGTTTCGGCACTTGCCGGAGCGATCACAATTCGGTCCGCCCAGCGCGCCAGCTCAATATGGCCCATGGCCGCTTCCGCTGCCTCATCCCACAGGCTGGTCCGCACCGTTCGACCCGACAAGGCCTGAAACGTCGCCGGGGTCACGAAGCGCGTCGCATTTTCGGTCATCACGACCTGAACCTCGGCACCACGCTCACGCAGGCGCCGGACCAGTTCGCAGGCCTTGTAGGCGGCAATGCCGCCGCTGACCCCGAGCAGAATTTTCTCGCCGTTCACTGCTGGACCCTCAACTGAGACACAATCAGAAATAGCTTAGCCATTTTCCAGAACCAGACCTAGGCGCAAAGCGACCTTTTCCGGGCAAGCTCGGGTCATGAAACTACTTGATCTGGATCCCGCCGAACGTCCCCGCGAACGCCTGCTCCGAGACGGCGCCGCTGCCCTTGCCGATAACGAATTGCTGGCGATCTTCCTCCGAACCGGGGTTCGAGGGCGCGACGCGCTGGTTTTGGCCCGCGATCTGTTGGCCGAAGGCGGGGGGTTCCACGGCCTGTTGAGCGCCGAGCCACGAACCCTGGCCGCCCTGCCCGGCCTTGGATTGAGCAAGGCTGCACAATTGACCGCCTGCGTCGAACTGGTCCGTCGCAGTTACGCCCAGGTCTGGCGGCACCAGACCCACCTGGAGTCGCCCGACCGAGCCGCCGACTATTTCCGCAGTCTGCTCGCTCACCGCGACCGCGAGGTCTTCGCCTGTGCATTCCTGGATACCCGACTCCGCCTGATCGAGGTCGAGGAGTTGTTTTTCGGCACGCTCAACCAGACCGAGGTGCACCCCCGCGAAATCGTGAAGCGGGTGCTCGCGCACAACGCGCATGCGGTCATCCTCGCCCACAACCATCCAAGCGGCAGTCAGGAGCCGAGCCGGGCCGACATCCTGCTGACCGGCAAGATCGTCGAGGCTTTGCGCTTGATCGACGTTCGCGTGCTCGATCACCTGATCGTTGCGGCCCAGCACATCTGTTCGATGGCTTCGCGTGGGTTGTTGTAAAGGACCGAATCAGGAGGGTCCGACGGCCCGGTTGCGGCCATCGTTCTTTGCACGCAAAAGGTTCTGGTCGGCATCACGAAGGAGATCGGCAATAGCCCGGCCCACTTGGGGGCCCAGAATCCAGCCCACCGAGGCTCGCACCGGAATGGACGCGTCTGCGACCGCAATCTGCAATGAACGTGTGTTGACCAAGCCGGATTCGACAACCGAAGCGGCGGAATCGACTCGATCAAACAAGACGATCAGGAACTCTTCACCGCCCCATCGAACGAGTGCATCGGTTGGCTGGAGAACCTTCTGCCAGGCGCCGACCAACGCAATCAGCGCGCTGTCGCCGACGTCGTGGCCATGGGCATCATTGATGCTCTTGAAATGGTCGGCATCGACCAGGATCAACGCAAATCCCTTGCCTTCAGTCTGGGCGCGCTCGAGCTTCGGCAGCAGTGACCGCTGGAAAAATCGCCGGTTACGTGCTCCAGTCAGCGCGTCCGTGTCGGCCGCTTCGGCCAGATCGGTGTTGGCCTTGGCAATCAACTGGTTATGCGCACGCAGTACCGACTCGGCACGCTGCTTGTTGCGAAAGCGGCTGATCAGCGCAGCGATGGCAAGAAGCAGGCTCACCAGCCCACCGGCCATCCAGTAGCGGATCCGTCGCTGCTGACCGGACTGCTCCTCAAGTAAACGAATCCGTTCCTGCTGTGTCTTCAATTCGGATTCGCGACGCTCGATTTCGTGGCGGACGTTCAGCTCAGCCAATTGGCGCTCGACCAACACGTCACGCACCTCGTCGGACAATCGAATGTACTCTTGCAGGTGTCGAGCGGCGTCGACATGCAAACCGGACTTTGTTTCGGCATCTGCCAGCAATCTGATCGCATCGGCCAACTCCCTCTGCCGACCGGCCTTGCCCGTGAACTGCACGGCCCGCCGAAGCACCTGCAAGGCTTCAGTCGTTCGAGCGGATTCCAGAAGCACTATCCCCAGTGACGTGGCCGCTTGTCCAAGTCTCGCGTCGGTCCCGACCTCCTCCGCCAACGCCATGGCACGCCTTGCATCGTCCGTGGCTTCAGGAAGGCGCTTCAGTTGCAGCAGGACTTTGGCTCGCTCGGCAAGGGCCAGACTCTCGGCATCGGGTTGTTTCGCCGCGACGGCCACAGCCAGCCCCTTGTCCAGAAACTCGAGTGCTTCAGTCCATCGCACCATGCCGGCATGGCTATTGCCGACGTTGATCAGGGCCATGGATTGGCTGAAGCGGTCAGAGAGCAACTCGTATGCTGCTGCGGCCTGGACGAAATAGAGGGTTGCCTGGTCCGGTTGGTCAAGGCTGGCATAAAGCGTTCCCAGGGCGTTGGCACTGTGGGCAACACGCTGGTGATCGGTCGATTCCTGGCCATGGGCCAGCACCGTGCGATGCAGTCGCAACGCTTTGCCATAATTGCCGGTGTCGCGGGCGATGATTCCAAGATAGTGCCGGTTCGCGTCGCCGTCCCGTTCCCGACCGTCGGCTTCGTTGATTGCCAGAGCAGCCTCCAGCAAGGGTTCGGCCTTCGCCTGCTGGCCCGTACGGATGAGTAGCAAGGCTTGGTTGTGCAGCGCCTTCGCTTCACTGCTGCGATCACCCAGCTGCCGAGCCAGCACCGCTGCTGAAACAAGACTCTCTTCCGCCGCATCCACTTGTCGCGTCAAGACCTGCAAGCGACCTCGAAGGACCAAGACCTGGGCTCCAAATCGCGCGAGACCGGGTTCTTTGACGAGACTTTCGATCCGCTCGAGATCCGACTCGATTCCGTCCACTTCACTGGCCAGCAGTGAAAGGTTGATGCGCATCGCGCGAGCTTCGAGTTCATCATCCGATTCTGCGCGTGCTGCATCCACGGCCAAGTCAGCCCAAGCTCGCCCAACCTTCAGGTCTCGACCCAACCAATCGCGCGCCTGTTGCAACAACAACTCGCTCTGTAGCGAATCAGGCTGTGCCTGAATCTCGGCAAGCACCTTCGGGTCAGGCAATGCGGCAAACGATCCAAAACAGGAAACCATCAAGACCAGGCCGAACGCCCGGCAAGCGGTCATCTGCCATCGCTGGAACCAAGTCGTCTCCAAAGTTCACCCGTCAGTGTTCTGGACCGAGATGTTCAGCCTATCCGGATTCGCGGCAAAGGGGAAAAATTCACAGCACAAAAGCATGGCGGGTGACTATATTTGCCGGCTGAAACCAGTCGGTCGCCGTCCGTGACATGGCTTCCGGAAGTGCACCAAACCATACCCAAGAGCTGGGCGCCACAACGCCAGGCCCGGAGACTGACCTTGACACACCTTGCCCTTAAAACCTTTGGCCTGATCGCGCTTGGCAGTTTGGTTGCCTGCGGGGGCCAGAACAACCCGCAAGCTGGCCGAGGTGGTCCCGGCGGCCCACCAGTCACCGTCAAGACCACGGTACTGGCCACTGCTGATTGGCAGGACAGCGTGCAGGCACTCGGAACGGCCAAGGCACGGGAATCGGTCACGATCACCGCCAAGGTCAGCGAAACCGTTCAGAAGGTCAACTTCGACAGCGGTGACTTCGTCGAAGTGGGGCAGGTGCTGGTCGATCTGACCGGCAAGGTCCAGCTTGCGGGTCTGGAAGAAGCCCGTGCCGCCTACAAGGAAGCCGAGCAACAACTGACGCGTGCCGAGGAACTGGCAGCCAAGAAGCTGATCCCGGGCAGTCAACTCGACACGCAACGCGCCAATCGGGATGCCGCACGGGCCCGCATGGACCAGGTCCGGGCGCAGTTGTCCGATCGCGTCATCACGGCGCCGTTCAATGGGGTGCTGGGTTTGCGCCAGGTCAGCCCTGGGAGTCTGGTCACGCCGGGCACGATGATCGCGACACTCGACGATGTGTCGGTCATCAAGCTCGACTTCTCGGTACCGGAAACGCTGATCTCTGCGCTCGCAGAGGGCCAACAGGTGCAGGCGAAAAGTGCCGCCTATCCTGATCAAGCGTTTGCCGGGGTCCTCAGGACGATCGATTCGCGTGTCGACCCGGTTACTCGATCCGTGCAGGTTCGGGCTGAACTGCCGAATGGCGACGGGCACATCCGCCCGGGAATGCTGCTGACCGTCGAGGTCCGCAGGGAGCCCCGGCAGGTATTGGCACTACCCGAACTGGCGCTCTTGCAGATTGGCCGAAACAGCTTTGTCTACCGGGTCGGTGCCGACCAGGTGGTTGCCCAAGTGCCGGTAAAGATCGGAGCTCGGGAGCGGGGCCGTGTCGAGATCCTCGACGGCATTCAAGCCGGCGAGCGCGTGGTCGTCGAAGGTTTGGTGAAGCTCAGGCCCGGTGCGAAGGTGGTCGAAGCGGGGGCGCCACCGCCCGCAAAGTCCTGAGGAGGCCAACACCATGATGATCTCCGACCTGTCGATCCGCCGCCCCGTATTCGCCACCGTTCTCAGTTTGCTGATGATCGTGCTCGGGCTGATTGCATTCAGCCGCTTGCCGCTACGCGAATTGCCCAATATCGACCCACCGGTGGTGTCGGTCGACACCACCTACCCGGGCGCGTCGGCCGGTGTCGTGGAAACCCGCATCACGCAGGTACTTGAAGATGCGTTGTCGGGAATCGAAGGCGTGGAAACCATCCAGTCGCAGAGCCGCAACGGGCGCTCCACGATCACGCTCGACTTCACGTTGACCCGTGATATTGAAGGAGCGGCGAATGACGTGCGTGATGCGGTCAGCCGGATCGTCGATCGTCTTCCGACGGAATCCGACGCGCCGCAAGTTGCCAAGGTCGAAGGTGATGCCGAAGTCATCATCTGGATGAACTTCAGTTCACCCCAACTCGATTCGCTCGCCCTGACCGATTATGCCGAACGCTACATCATCGATCGTCTGACCAGTCTGGACGGCGTGGCCCAGGTTCGCATCGGTGGCAGTCAACGTTACGCCATGCGCATCTGGCTCGATCGCGATGCGCTCGCTGCGCGCGGACTGACCGTGGCCGAAGTCGAAGCCGCATTGCGTTCGGAGAACATCGAACTGCCGGCGGGTCGACTTGAATCCGACACGCGCGACTTCACGCTGCGCCTCGATCGTTCCTACGCCGAGTCGACCGACTTCGAAGCATTGCCGTTGACGCAAGCGGGAGGGGAAGGCCACGTCGTCCGACTTGGCGAAGTGGCTCGGGTTGCCATCGAATCGACCGATCGCCGTGCCTTGTTCCGTGGCAACGGTACGCCGCAAATCGGGCTTGGCATCATCAAGACGTCGACGTCGAACAGTCTGGATGTGGCGAAACTCGTCAAAGAGGAAATCGCGCGCATCAACCCGGGTTTGCCGGAGGGGATGCGCATCGGCATCACGTTCGACACCACGGTGTTCATTGACGATGCGGTCTACCAAGTCTACAAGACGCTGATCGAGGCGACCTTGCTGGTCGTACTGGTCATCTGGCTGTTTCTCGGTTCTTTTCGCGCCGCACTGGTGCCGGCTGTCACCGTGCCGGTTTGCCTGATTGCATCGTTCGTGGCGCTGTGGGCATTCGGCTTCTCCATCAACTTGCTGACGTTGTTGGCGCTGATCCTGTCAATCGGACTCGTCGTCGACGATGCGATCGTCGTGCTCGAGAACGCCCAGCGACGGGCGGATCTGGGAGAGCCCGTGCCACTGGCAGCTCTGCGGGGTACGCGTCAGGTGGCTTTTGCGGTGATCGCGACGACGGCTGTGCTGGTCGCCGTGTTCGTGCCGGTGTCGTTCATGGAAGGCAACAACGGCCGCCTGTTCCGCGAACTCGCCGTTGCATTGGCGTCGGCAGTCGCCATCTCGGCGTTTGTCGCGCTGACGCTCACACCGATGATGTGTTCGCTGATGTTGCGCCCCCACGGAAAGGTCACCGGCTTTGCAGCACGAGTGGACGTCTTGTTGGAAGGGTTGGCCCGAGCCTATGAGCGCAGCCTGCACCGACTGATCGGACGTCCGCTGGTGTTCGTGATGGTATTGGTCGGTGCGTTGGGTGCCACTTTTGGCCTGTCGAAGATCGTGCCGCGCGAACTGGCGCCGCCGGAAGACCGCGGGTCGTTCTTCCTGTCCGTCGTAGGTCCGGAAGGCGCAGGTTTCGACTACACCGTGACCCAGGTCATGGAGGTCGAAAAGCTCCTCCTGAAATACACCGGCGAAGGCCAACCGATCGAACGCGTGAACATTCGCGTACCCGGTGGTTTTGGTGCCAGCGAGGAAATGCACACCGGACAAGGCATCGTGGTGCTGAAGCCCTGGAGCGAGCGAACCCAGAGCACCAATGAAGTGGTTGAAGCAGTTCGCGCCGACCTCAACCAGGTGGCCGGTGTTCGTGGTTTGGCCCAGATGCGGCAGGGGATCGTGCGTACACAAGGCCAGCCCTTCCAATTGGTCATCGGCGGTCCCGATTACGCCGAACTGGTCGACTGGCGCGATCGTCTGATGGCGCGCATGGAAAAGAACCCCGGATTGTTCGCGGTGGATTCCGACTACAAGGAAACGCGCCCGCAGATCCGTGTTTCGGTTGACCGCAACCGCGCGGCTGCACTGGGTGTTTCACTCTCCGACGTAGGCCGGACGCTCGAGACGATGATGGGATCGCGACGCGTCACGACCTATGTGGATGATGGCGAGGAATATGACGTGATGCTGCAGGCAGAGCGCGACGAACGCGCCGAGCCGGCTGACCTGAGCAATCTTTATGTCCGCGCAGCAGGTGGTGAACTGGTGCCGCTTGCGAGTGTGGTGACCCTGAGTGAATTGGCCGAACCCGGCAGCCTGAACCGCTTCAACCGCCTGCGCGCCATCACCGTTTCGGCAGCCATCACGCCGGGATACACATTGGGCCAGGCCGTCGAGTGGATCGAGCAGGTTGCCCGGGAAGAACTCCCGCAGACCGCACAGATCGATTACAAGGGCGAAGCCCGTGAATACAAGCAGTCCGGTGTGGCGGTGTTCTTTACATTCGCGATGGCGTTGCTGATCGTCTATCTGGTGCTCGCCGGGCAATTCGAGAGTTTCGTGCATCCGCTGGTGATCATGCTGACCGTTCCACTGGCGGTGTTCGGTGCGATGGTCGGGCTGGCGGTCACAGGTGGTTCGTTGAACCTGTTCAGTCAGATCGGCATCATCATGCTGGTTGGACTCGCCGCGAAGAACGGTATCCTGATTGTCGAGTTCGCGAATCAGCGTCGTGATGCCGGGCTCAGCGTGCGGGATGCCGTTCTGGAAGCATCGTCGACAAGATTGCGGCCGATCCTGATGACATCGATTGCCACGGTCGCCGGGGCGATGCCGCTGGTTCTCGAAGGCGGGCCTGGATCGGCAAGTCGCGCAACGATCGGTGTGGTTGTGGTGTTTGGCGTGACGCTGTCGACGTTCCTCTCCCTGTATGTCGTGCCGGCGTTCTACTTGTGGTTGGCGCCGTATACACGCAGCCCGGAGGAGCGCACGAAGAAACTGGAAAAGATGGAAACCGACGTGCCCGCGATCGAGGCCTGACCTGATCGACTCTTTCCCGGCAGCCTGTCAGCCCGTGAGCAAGGTGTCGAAGCGGGCGTCCTTTTCGGTCCAGAGTTGGTTCATCCAGCTCTGGAACCGGATCCGGTATTCGCGGTCGGTTTCGTAGTCACCCGCCACAAGGTCGGCCGGAATCGGTCGCAAGCGCAGGTCAACGCGAATTTCGCGAATTTCGCCGGCGATCAAATCGAAGATGGTGGGTCTACCCTGCGGATAGACAATCGTGACGTCGACGATGCCATCGAGCAGTTCACCCATCGAGTTGAGCACTTGCGCCACACCGCCTGACTTGGGCTTCAGCAGATGCCGGAAAGAAGAGTCGGCAAGTTTGCGTGCGTTTGCGCGCGTACCCTCGACAAAATTCATGATGGACACCGGGATCTCACGGAACTTGGCGCAGGCTTTGCGCGTTGTTTCAAGATCAAGCCTTGCCAGTTCAGGTCGGCGTGCGATGGCCGACTTGCTGGCGCGTTTCATGAACGGGAAATCGAGTGCCCACCAGACCAGTCCCAGCACGGGTACCCAGAACAGGGAATCCTTCAGGAAAAAGCGCTGGAACGGGACGCGTCGGTTCAAAACCCGTTGCAGTACGGGAATGTCGACCCAGCTCTGATGATTGCTGAGAACGAGATATCGCCGAGCCTGACTGAATGCCGCATCACCGCTGATGACCCAACGTGTGGGCGTCAGGTGTTCGATCAGCCAATTGTTGACGCTGATCCAGCTTTCGCCGAACCACGGCATCCACTGCGACAGCACATGTCGCACGCTGTGGATCGGCAGCAACAGTTTCGCAACCGCCAGACCGAGGATGGGTGTGGCGTGCAGCAAGGTATTCAGGCCAACGGCGCCGCCGGTTACTGCGGCGCGCAACCAAAGCCTAGGTGTAAATCGCATGGGAACCCGTCAGTACTTGGACTGCGGCGGAGTGTAACCCCGCCGCAGTGAACCCGGGTACGGCACCCGGATGCTTACCGGATCATTCCTTGATGCCAACTTGCTGCAACACGAACGCCTGATACTCGGCAGTCTCCCGATACCGCTGCAGGCGACCGGACTTGCCGCCGTGCCCGGCTTCCATGTTTGTACGGAATACCAACGCTGCGTCACCCGTCTTGCGTGCACGCAGTCGTGCCACGTACTTCGCCGGCTCAAAGTACTGCACCTGCGAATCCCACAGCCCGGTGCCGACGAAAATCGCCGGATAGTCCTGCGCCTTGATCTGGTCGTAGGGCGAGTAACTCAGCATGTATTCGTAGTACTTGGGATCCTTCGGATTGCCCCATTCGTCGAACTCGTTCGTGGTCAGCGGAATACTCTCGTCAAGCATGGTGGTGACCACATCCACGAAAGGCACCTGGCTGACGATCACGCGATAGTCCTGAGGAGCCATGTTGGCGATTGCGCCCATCAGCAAGCCGCCTGCGGACCCACCCATCGCGGCGACCCGATCCTTCGCGACGTATTGTTCAGAGACCAGAAAGCGTGTGACATCGATGAAGTCAGTGAACGTGTTGACCTTGTTCAACAGCTTGCCGTCTTCGTACCAGCTGCGACCCATCTCCTGCCCACCACGAATGTGCGCGATCGCATAGACCATACCCCGATCAAGCAGGCTGACCACGGTCGGATTGAATCCCGGATCGGTGCTTGAGCCATAACTACCGTACGCGTACTGAAACAGTGCGGCGCTGCCATCCTTCTTCAGACCCGATCGGTAAACGAGGCTGACCGGGATGCGCGTGATGCCATCCCGCGCCGGTGCCCACAAGCGTTCAACCACATAGTTGGACTTGTCGTAGCCGCCGAGTACGGGCTCTTCCTTCAGGACCTTGCGTTCGCCGGTCTTGACGTTCAGCTCGATGGTCGACGTTGGCGTCGCCAGAGAGGTATAGGAGTAACGCAACCAATCGGTATCAGCCACTTCATTCGTCGACAGATCCATGCTGTATGCCGGCTCATCCGCCTGCACATAAGTTGCCTCCCCCGTCGCAGGAAGAATTCGCAGCCGCGACAGTCCGTCGGATCGTTCCGAGATGGCAATGAAGTCCTTGAACTGGATCTGGCCCGAAATGAAGACCTTCGGATCATGCGGAACCAGATCACTCCACTGGCCACGATCGAAGATATTCTGATCATCGGCTGCCATCAGACGGAAATTCGGTGCCTGCCAGTTCGTACGAATGACCCAGCGGCCGTCGAGATGGTCGGCCTGATACTCGAAATCGCGCTCGCGTGGGGCAAGTACGCGAAATTCACCGGGCACATCGGCCGATGTGCAACGTGCTTCGCTGGACACGGTGCTCTGCACGCCGATGCAAATGTATTGATCGCTGCGTGTGCGGTAGACACCCATGTAGAACGTGTTGTCCGACTCTTCATAGACCACGCTGTCGGTGGCAGGATCGGTGCCGAGCACATGCTGTTTCACGCGCTTCGTCAGCAGCGTCACCGGGTCGTTTTCGATGTAATAGAAACTCTGGTTGTCGTTCGCCCATACCGCATTGGCCGATGTACCCGGAATCTGGTCGGCAAGAACTTCGCCGGTTGCCAGATCCTTCACTCGAATGACAAATTGCCGACGACCCACCGCATCTTCCGCATACAGAAGTTTCTGTTGGTCGGGGCTGATCTCGCGGCTCGCGATCTGGAAAAAGTTCTTGCCTTCGGCCATGGTGTTGACGTCCAGCAGCACTTCCTCCGCAGCATCCATGGTGCCCTTGCGGCGGGCGTGGATCGGATAGTCCTTGCCCTGTTCGAAGCGTGTGTAATACCAGTAGTCATGCTTCAAGTAAGGCACGCTTGAATCATCCTGCTTGATGCGACCGGTGATCTCGGCGAACAGCTTGTCGCGCACACCGGTTGTCGGCGCCAGCACGGCGTCAGCGTAGGTGTTCTCGGCGTTCAGATAGGCAAGCATTTCCGGATTCTTGCGCGTGTCATCGCGCAACCAGTAGTACTCGTCTTCGCGAGCCGCTCCGTGGGGTGCAGTGATCGTATGAGGTTTGGTCGCGGCTACCGGCGGAGCCGGCAGATCGGCGCTCGCAGGAACCACGGGTGTCGGGGCCTGGTTACAACCGGAAATCAGGATCGTGGCCAAACTCGCCACCAGCAGGGAATGTCGGGTCATTGTCGTCGCCGTAGGTTCGGGAAAACACAAGCATCGTCGATAAGGGGTGTCCGTGTCATGGGCCAATCGCTGGGTGGTGGCGAGTGACGGGGTCAGGGAAATCCCATGTGTGCGTTGGCGTACCGACAGACGCAGGGTACTGGGCCTAGTTTGGTGCTGTCTGGCTGATGTCAAAGTTGCCACTGGCCGGCACCACCCTTCCCCCAAGTCAGGAGCCGTTCCCATGCTTCATTACGCCATCGTGTTCCTGGTCATCGCGCTGATTGCCGGTGTACTCGGATTTACCGGCATTGCCGGTTCCGCCGTGACCATCGCAAAGGCCCTGTTCGTTGTCTTCATCATTCTGTTCTTGCTGTCGCTGATCAGCGGTCGAAGCCGCTCACTATGAATACGATCCGGGTCTTTGCGATCGGACTGGTCATTGCCGGCGTTCTCGCGCTGGCCTACGGCGGCTTTACCTACACACGCGAAACGCATGAAACCGATATCGGCCCGATCCACATGTCTTTCGCAGACAAGAAGACCGTGAACATTCCGATCTGGGCAGGCATTGCAGCCATCGTTGCCGGCGGCCTGATTCTTGTGCTGCGCAAGCCAAACTGAAAGGACTGCACACCATGTACATCGTGTCGCGCTGGCAGGCCATTTTTGGCTTGTTGCTGCTTTGTTCCGGAAGTGCCTTGCAGGCGCAATCCGGCTACGACGACCCATCCGGACGGGTGGGTCGCATCAATCACATGAAGGGTGATGTGTCGTACTCGCCATCGGGCGAGGACGAATGGTTGCAGGCTGCCCGAAACCGGCCCGTGATCAGTGGCGATCGCCTGTGGACCGGACGCGGCGGGCGTCTTGAGTTGCAGATGGGCAGTGCCGCCGTACGGTTGGATGCCGAAACCAGCTTCGAATTGCTGGATCTGGATGATCGGTTCGCACAGTTCCAGGTGTCACAGGGCGCAGCCAACCTGACCATCAGGCGCCTCCGCGAGCAGCAGACATTCGAGATCGCAACGCCCAATCTGGTCTTTACCACCGATGTCGCCGGTCGATACCGCATCGACTTCGAGCCCGGTACACAAGAGACCACGGTGACGGTCTGGCGCGGTCGCGGTGAAGTCTATGGTGATGACGGCAACCTCCACATCGAAGCGGGCGAATCGGTTCGTTTTTACGGCAATGACCTTGCTGACTACGACATTCGAAACATCCCGCGCAGCGACGGCTTCGATCGATATTGCCTCGATCGCGATCAGTTGCTTGAACGGTCAGTGTCGCTCCGGTATCTCGATGACGATCTGATCGGTTATGTCGATCTCGACTTGCACGGGCGCTGGTACGCCGAACGCAACTACGGCAACGTCTGGTATCCGAACCAGGTTGCGAACGATTGGGCGCCCTATCGCGACGGCCACTGGGTATGGCAAGAACCCTGGGGTTGGACCTGGGTCGACAATGCACCCTGGGGATTTGCTCCGTCGCATTACGGTCGATGGATCCACCTGTCGGGCCGATGGGGATGGATCCCTGGTCCGCGTAATGTTCGTCCGACCTATGCGCCAGCACTCGTGGCATTTGTCGGCGGACGCAACTGGAGCCTGTCGGTCGGCTTCGGGGATCGTTCACCGGTCGGCTGGTTCCCTCTTGGCCCGCGCGAACCCTACTACCCGTCCTATCGCGCCAGCAGGGATTACTTCACGCGCGTCAACGTGAGCAACACCACAATCAATACGACCATCATCAACAACACCTACAACAATTTTGCCAGCGGGCGGTTTCAGACCAACCAGGTCTATGCAAACCGGACTGTGCAGGGTGCGTTGACTGCTGTGCCGAGCGAAGTGTTCGTGAACGCCCGTCCCGTGCGGGGAGCCATGTTGACCCTCGACCAACGCGCGCTGTCTACGGCATCGTTGACGCGAACCGCTGCCATTGCGCCAAGTCAGCGCAGCGTGCTCGGTGCGGACGGCGCGGCGCGGCAGAAACCCGAACGACAGGTATTCGACCGCAGTGTCATCGTCCGAACCGCTCCGCCTGTCGAACAGCAATCGTTCCAGGATCGTTCGCAGCAATTGCAGCGAAATCCAGGCATGGTTCCGGACCGACCCCAGCCGAACACCGTCTCACGCGGAGCGAGCGAAGAAAACCGTCACGTCCGATTGCTCCAGGATTCGCCCGCAATGCGAACCAACATGCGTGACGAGGAATCCGGTGCTGAATCGAAACCACAGATCGATCGACCTGAATCCGACAAGCCGGTGCCGGAACGACGTCAGCAGGGCAATCAGCAGGGACCGCTCCGCCAAACCGAGCAAGTGAGACAAGCTGAGCAGCAGAATCGCCAGGCCGAACAGACGAGACAGGCGGAGCAGCAGAATCGCCAGGCCGAACAGACGAGGCAGGCAGAGCAGCAAAGTCGACAGGTCGAACAGACCATACAGGCCGAGCAGCAGAATCGTCAGGCCGAACAGACGAGACAAGCCGAGCAACGCCCGATCCGGCCAGAGCGTGACGAAACACCGCGAGGCAAGGATCCCCAGTCAGAACGAGGACACGACGATACCGGGATCGACGAAGAAGACAAGAAAGACTCGAAAGGCAAAAGCAAGAAGGACGACTAGCAGCGGCACAAGCAAAATTGTCTGCATGTGTCGACGCTAACACCGTTGATCATCCGTCTCGGGCTGGCCACTGTGCTGTCTCGAGACTCGACCCCCACATCTCCCGGAGACCCACCATGTCCATAGGACTGATCCTTTTGATTGTCTTGATTCTGATTCTCGTCGGCTCTTTGCCGAACTGGAACCACAGCCGTTCCTGGGGCTACGGGCCCAGCGGTGGTTTGGGACTGGTACTGCTGATCGTGGTTGTGCTCTTGCTGATGGGCAAGATCTGAAGGTGTTGAACATCCGCATATGCTGACTGTTGACGGCGCGAGTCCGGGTATCTGCCGGACTCGCTGATGACGGTCAAAAGCCGGAACTGGCTCGAGGTTCAAGGTGTCGCTTCCTCGCCAGGGACAAGTCAGAACTTGAGTGTGCGGCGAATCGCTGATCCAAATCGAATCAGTGCAAAGTTCGGTATGTGTGCCAACGTACATTGCAAAAACAGGCGACCCGATAGACTCGTTTCCGTAGCGCCAGGCGCTGCGTCAGCGGAACGTGGAGGCCGCTAGCCATGTCAATGACACCCAACCCCGAAATGAACCATCTGCTTGAAGCTGTGTCGCACGAGGTCAAGGCGCGAATCTTTCCACATCTGGAGCTCATCGACCTGCCGCTTGGCCATGTTCTGTACGAATCCGGTCACACCATGCGGCATGTGTATTTTCCGATCGACTCCATCGTCTCCATGTTGTACGTGATGGAAAGTGGTGCATCCGCCGAGATTGCGGTAGTCGGCAACGAAGGGCTCGTTGGCGTCTCATTGTTCATGGGTGGCGAAAGCACACCCAGTCGCGCCGTTGTGCAAAGCGCCGGAAAGGCGTATCGAATCGCTGGCCAGCGGATCGTTGAGGAATTCAACCGTCACGGTGATCTGCTGATGCTGTTGCTGCGATACACGCAGTCGTTGATCACCCAGATGGCCCAGACCGCCGTATGCAACCGACACCACTCCATCGATCAGCAACTGTGCCGTTGGTTGCTTCTGTCGCTGGATAGGCTCTCGGGCAACAAGCTGGTGATGACGCAAGAACTGATCGCCAACATGCTGGGCGTGCGTCGCGAGGGTGTCACCGACGCCGCCGGAAAACTGCAACGGCAGGGCGTCATCGAATACAACCGCGGTCACATCACGGTATTGGACCGAAAACAACTCGAAGCCTTGAGTTGCGAATGTTATGCGGTCGTCAAGCGTGAAACCGATCGGCTTCTGCCGCACATCACCCCACATCGGGTTCGACCACACGCCCCCATGGCTTGAAGTGCTTCGAGGGCGATCTCGCAAGGCGCTCAGAAACCGCTAAACGTAAAACTTCGCCGGAACGCTGTGCGCGCCGGCGAAGTCTGTCATTCCAGACGGCGAGCCGCCGAAGCGGTTCACCGATCACTTACTGGTTGCGAATCGTCCTTGATTCACACCGGCAAACTTCAAGCACGTGCGGTCAGGCTGAATGCGAGTCGGCTGGCGTGGTGCTCTTGTCCGGCGTCGGCGTCACGGAAGGTGCCGCGATGATCGGACCAGGCTTGGCGGAATCGACATGGCCTGGCGCAGCCGTAACGGCTGGCGTTGCAGGCGCTGTCTTGGCGCTGTTGCCGGCATTCGGCGGGGTGGATGTGTTGCGCTTCGGGTCTTGGTGATTTTGGTTCTTCATGGTCATTGCTCCATTGGGCTCGCGGCGAGCGGTATTGCCGGCCATCGAGTTCCAGACAAGACCATGGACATTAGGTCAATGAACCTCCCGCGTCGGTGCGCTGTGGCACCAAGCGTCGATACATATTCGAATCGGTTCCACCACCACCCGACACGACGCTGTGTTCGATGACG
The DNA here is from genome assembly GCA_040376895.1 of Lysobacteraceae bacterium. Lineage (GTDB taxonomy): Bacteria > Pseudomonadota > Gammaproteobacteria > Xanthomonadales > Ahniellaceae > Ahniella. The sequence goes on from JBEIPT010000008.1 coordinate 23,205, forward strand.
TACAGACCAATTTGACCGATGACCTTATCTTGAGCCTTCAGTCCGTCCGTCACGCCGGCGATCCCGCCGGCGCACGCGACGATACGAACGGACTGCAAGAAGGACATCCAATATGTACACCAAGCCACTGCAATCAGACGCCGCCAACGGGGCGAGACACGCTTCCGCAGAAAGGTCGGGACACGTTACCGGCGCAGCGCTCAAGAGCGAATTCAAAGATCTGATCACCGACATCGAGGAACTTGTCATGCAAACCGCATCACTGACCGGCGACGAACTGAGTCTCGTCCGCGAAAAACTGGCCGAACGCCTTGAGACCGCGAAGGAATCACTTCAGGAAATGGGTGGTGACATGGCCAAGCGTGCACGCAAGACCGCCGCAGCCACCAATGAGTACGTGCACGAACAACCTTGGAAGGCCATTGGTATTGGCGCCACCGTTGGCTTGCTGCTCGGAGTCGTCCTCGCTCGACGCTGACCCATGTCCGGCGAACAGGCGCAGGCCTCCACGGCCCGTGCCTGTTCGTTCGTATTGACCGGTCCAAACAAACCGTTTCGCCTTCACCCGGAGACACGCCATGAGTACCCCTTACGAACAACGTCGTCGATCCGACGCACCGATGGGTGCCGATATCGAAGCCGGCGGCATCCGTGTGCTGAAGATTATCCATTTGCTTCGGTCAGCCGGCGGAGATCTGCTGGCCCAGGCCGGGTTGCATGGTCGACTCGCGGAACTCGAATGGATCGCAGAGAAACGCCGTCTTGCACAAATGCTCGGTGCGGTCATCTTTGCCGCGGCGGCTTTGCTTTGCATCATGATCTTTGCGGGTGTCCTGGTTCTGGCCTTCAGTTGGGACACCGAATACCGGGCCGCTTCGATTCTGGCCCTGCTCGCCGTTTACGCAGTCGCTTTGGGGCTGGCGTGGCAAAGAGCGGCCACGACCTCAGCGCAGGGCAGCGCCGCATTTTCGGCAACACGAGCCGAGATTGAAGCCGACCTGGCAATCCTGAAGCCGCGACTGTGAGCACTCCCTCTGCCAGGGAACTTGCTCTGGAGATGGCCGCGATCCGTCAGCAGATGGCCGCGCGACGTCTGGTCATCGCTGAGCGGGTTGACCCGCCTGCAGACGAAACGCCCTCGTTTCCGCGCAGCAAGACCATGCGGATGATCGTTCGCGATCCACGATTTGCAACGGGACTCTTTGCGGGAGCGACTGTGCTGTTTCTGGCGACTCGCCTGCTCAGGAAGAGGCCGATGTTGCCGTTGCTTGCCGGCGTAATCCGATTGGCAAGTCTTCTCAAGAAAGGCTGATCTGATACACCCGATGCCCTGCTTCCGGGGGCGAGCATGAAGTGGCCCCAGGCACATTGTCTTGTCGCCCATTCCGATCACGATGATATTGGCATTTCAAGGAGTCTTCGGATGTCCGAGTTCGCACGCCCAACGGTCGACAATCGTTTGATTGCGGCTTTGCCTCGAACCGAGCGCGAACGTCTGCTCGACGATTGTGATCTGACCCGAATCACGTTCGGCCAGGTTCTCTGTGAACCCAACGCGCCCATGCCATTCGCATACTTTCCGCTCGATGGATTCGTCTCGTTGTTCGTCACCGTTGAGGGGCATCCGCCTATGGAGGTCGGTCTGATCGGTGACGAGGGAATGCTCGGATCCAACATCGTGCTCGGTGTTCCGCGATCCTCCCGGCTTGCAGTGGTCCAGGGTCAGGGAAGTGCCCTGCGGATCGGCTCGGCGCGCCTTCGCCAGCACCTGAAGCCGCAATCCCGACTCCTGCGTCTGATCAAGCGCTACATCCACGTCCAGATTGCCCAGCAAGCGCGCGTGGTGGCGTGTACACACTTCCACGAAACCGAGGCGCGCCTGTCCCGATGGCTGCTGATGTCGCACGATCGCGCGCATTCAGACCAGTTCCATCTGACGCATCAGTTTCTCGGTGACATGCTTGGTGTACAGCGCGGTGCGGTGACGCTCGCAGCCGGTGATCTGCAGCGACGCGGCCTCATCCGCTATGCCCGCGGCAACATTGAAATTCTCTCCCGATCGGGGCTCGAAGCCGCGACCTGCGATTGTTATGCAGCGATGACTTCAGACTACACGCGGCAGTTTCCTGCCGCCGTGGCGACTGGTTCCACTCAACAATAAACGAGCCGCTATGTCTGACGCCGCACAGAGCGGAGATAGCCGCGCCGGTGATACTGAGCGTAACCGTTGTGTACTCCCCAATCGACGGCAAGGAATGGCCGTTTGCAGTCGCCAAGGCCACCGGTGTGCACGGGAATCGTTGAGGACAGGGACAAACCAATGAACAGAAAGACTGATCGAACTGACGGAGCCCCGGGTATGACCCGACGCTTCATTCCGACACAACTGACGCTGGCGTTGGCCGTTGCAATCGCATGGTCGCCGACGTGCATGGCGCAGGCGATCGATCTGGGTACGGCTGGATCGTTCGCAGTACTGGGCGCATCCGCAGTAACCAACACCGGACCCACGATCATCGACGGTGAACTGGGCATTGATCCTGGTAACGCCAGTTCCGTGACCGGCTTTCCGCCGGGTACGGTAACCGGCGCCACACACTTCGCCGATGCAGTTTCCCTGTCGGCGCAGAATGACACCACCACCGCCTACAACACTCTGGCAGGATTGCCATGCAACACGGTGATCGCCGGAGATCTGGGCGGCTCGACCTTGACGCCCGGTGTCTATTGTTCGGCCACGTCGGTCGGCCTGACCGGCACCGTCACGCTGGACGCCCAAAATGATCCCGATGCCCGCTTCGTCTTTCAAGTAGGCAGTACGTTGACGACTGCCAGTGCGTCGAGCGTGCAGGTCATCAATGCCGGCCAGAACTGCAACGTGTTCTGGCAGATAGGAAGTTCGGCCACGCTCGGAACCGGAACCAGTTTCATAGGGAACATTCTGGCGTTGGCGAGTATCACGCTGAATACAGGCAGCAGCGTCAATGGACATCTCCTGGCCCGGACCGGTGCAGTCACGCTGGATGATGGTCGGG
>JBEIPT010000281.1:0-5149 GCA_040376895.1 Lysobacteraceae bacterium
AGCGGCTTTAGCCGCGATGCTCGGTCTGGCAGCTCATCGCGGCTAAAGCCGCTCCCACAGAATCCCTTCCCACAGAATCCCTTCCCACAGAATCCCCTCCCACAGAATCCCTTCCCACAGAATCCCCTCCCACAGAATCCCCTCCCACAGAATCCCCTCCCACAGAAGCCGCTTCCACAGAAACCGCTTCCACAGAAACCGCTTCCACAGAAACCGCGCCTGCAGATGAGTGGGTTCGCCGCGAACCAAACGGAGTCAGTTTATTCGAAGCCGTTGTCGAAAATGCCCGTTGCCGAATACGACGCACGGCAACTGCTGCCCGCCGATTCGATGCGGATGTTGTCGATCTGCCAACCGTCGAACACCTGGCTCGTGTCACTGCTGAACCGGAAGCGCACGCGCGCCGTGGCGCTGTTGTCGAGCGCCGGCAGTTCGATGCGCTCGTGGCGCCAGCCATTTGTGCCGTCACAGCGAAACACGCGCGTCCAATTCGTGCCGTTCGTGGAAATCTCGACATCACCAAAATCGAATGTCGCTTCCGTGTTGCAGCGATGATCGAACTCGATCCGTACGCCGTTCAGGCCGGTGAAGTCGATCGCTGCGGTGGTCAGGCTCATGTTGGCGCTGTTGCCGTAGTTGCCGGCTGGACTGTCACTCCACACCATGGTGGTGGCACCGGTCGGGCCGACCATGCTGGCGCGCGCCCAGGTTCCGCCAGCTGTCCAACCGGCAGCGGGTGCTGCTTCGGCGTCATCCAACTGGGCGTTGCACGTAGGCAACAAGACGACGTTCTGGTTGGCAGTCTGGTTCGCCACCAATTGCAGACCTGGAAAACTCTCGTCCAGATATCCGACTTTTGATGCCGACAGAGTGTAGGTACCCGGCAGACGACGGTGCGTGTAGGCGCCATCGTTGCCACTGGCAATGGTCTCGGAGCCCAAGGTCAGATTTGCGACCAGCGGCGCATTGGTCCCGGTGGCGGTAACCAGGCCAGTCAACTGGCCGACAGTCGCCGGATCGGTGATTCGAACGAACGCCGCACCGGGCGGACCGGCAGTACCGCTGGCGTCGATGCCCTGGACATAAACGAGCTGGTCACCAAACGCGAGTCCCGTCGTATTGAAGGGCACACGAACGGTTTCGATCGCTTGATTGAAGCTGCCATCCGCTGCCTGCATCGGCGTCGCCGTTGCACCCAGTGTCCAGGGTAGTTGCCCGACGAACAGATTGGCGCTGGTGATGTTGTGGGTTGTTTCGGTGCCGTTCGACTGGTTGAAGCGGGTGTCGTCGACGAGCGCCTGCAACGTGACCGTTTCACCAGGGAAAACGATGCTTGACCCGGCGACCTGAACATCGCGGGCGTCCGGTCCACCCGGCAAAATGTAGGGACGATTCAGGATGCGTGCGCCGTACTTGAAGGCTTCCAGATTGGTTGGAAGAATGGAGTTCGTGAAGGTTGTGCAGTCCTGAAAAAACTCGCTGCCCAGTTCGAATGTGTAGGCTGCCACCCCGAGCACGCCATAGGCGTTGTCATCGGATGCACCACTGGCCGGAATCGTGTTGGATTGTTCGGGTGTGTAGCCGCTGGCCCAGGCCATGCGACGCCCCAAGGTGCGCAAAGGCGTGTTGTTGGGCGCCGGACTGGAGCCAGGGAATCCCCATGGCCACAGGACCACTTCCGAGAAGCTGTGTACGTCGAGATACAGGCCTTGGGAATCCACCGCAGCCGACTGGTTGTAGTCGTTGATCGCACCCGGGCGCGTATCCGGAAAAAGCGTGGCGATGTACGCATTGACCGCATTCGATTCCGGCTCGGACAGGGTCGACGGACCACGATAGGTCTCGTTGCATTGGGAACCGCTGGCACCACTGCCACCCCAATCGATCTGGAAGTTGCGATTCAGGTCGATGCCATCACCGGTCCCCGAACACGCACCGAGATCACGCCGATTCTTGCGTTGGCTTTGTCCGGTCTCAGCGATGATGCGCCCATCCGGGTTCGCCTGCAGCAGCAGGTGGAACTCGTTGTGGTCGAGCAGCCAGCGCGCCGTGGCGTCGGTCTGGTAATTGCCGACCAGCCATTCAGCGAAGCGGGTGTTCACCTCGACCGGCGTGTACTCGCGCGCATGCAGGCCACTCATCACGAACATTTTCGGCTTCGGACCGGCGATCGCACTGTTCGTCAGCTTGAGCACACGCAGGTCAAACCCGGGCTCCGCCCCGGTCGGGCTGGACTTGCGCCAGCTGTCGCCGATATCGACCGAAGTGGCCAAGGTCGGATTTGCGGCCACCAGGCTGTCGATCAGCGCATTCGTTTCGACCACGGTGCGATAACACGAAAAACCGGGGATCGCCTTCGCGCCGCCCAGGTCCCAGGTGTTGACCCGCGCAGTGAGCTCCATGTCGTACTTCGGCGCCAAACCCGCCTTCTGCAGCAGCGCCAGTTGTTCGCTGTTCGCCTCGACTACCCATTCACCGGTCTTGCGGTCGTGATGGGCATGGTCGAACAGACGACCGATGAGCGCGCGCGTGGCCACGTCCCGATCGGGTACACGAAACATGGCCGCGTCGGCGGCGACGGCTGACGCCGCACCACTGACCAACAACAGACTGGCAATCAAACGTCGAAGCATGGGTGAGTTCCTGACCTTGCCGCCAGAGTAGTTGGGGGCTTGTTAGACAAACATTGTCGCAAAGTTCAATTTATTGTGAAAGCCGCAGTGCAGCGAGCGGGTCCGTAGCGCTCCAGCGTGGTTCAGTCCGCGCGGACGCCAATGGCGCTGACCCCACGGCTGCGCGCCGCATTCAGGTCGATCATCTGGAATTCGGGCTTCCGTGGGTCGTGGAACGAGGCAGCATGTTTGTCGAACACGGCCTGCCCCCGCTGCACTGCCTTGCGGAAACTGGCAAACGAGTCGGCCTCGGTGATCCGGCCTTTGGTGTCACGCGTGACGAGGTCGATCTGGGTGGTTTCCAGGAACGCGTAGTCGCCCCCGGGGGACAACTCGAACGCCAGCAGCATGTGGCCGGGCAGAAGGACCAGAGACGGATTCAGGTCGACCTTGCGCAACACCGACGCAAACAGCACCGATCCGTCGACACAATTGGCTTCGCCACTGGCGAAACTCTCGTCGAGGAAACGCACGTACTGGGAGTAGACGTCGGTTTCGGCACTGCCGGTGCGTGTCAACGAGCTGTACCGGATACCGCGCGTTTGCAGAGACCGCCAGACCGCGAAGACCTGGCGCAGCACCCGTTCGGCGTTTCCGGACTGGTATCCGTCGAATCGTTTGACCGTGCCCTGGGCCAATGCATCGGACACGATGCGCGCCACGATCGGATGGTCTTCATCGACATAGGCAGCAAAGGTCCAGGTGAGATCCGTGGGCGCCTTGGCGTCGGCGATAAAATACGGCGCTTCGTTGATGGAACGGATGCGCACACGTTGACTCAATGCCTCGGTCGGGCCATCACCGAGTTGCAGGGTCAACGACAATGTCTCGGGTGTCGCGCGCTTCTGCTTGCGCAGACGCTCGAAGTCCCAGGCCAGAACCGGGTAGATGGAATATCGTTTGCCGCCCTGTGGCAGCACCACGTCGATGCTGGACTCCGGCAGCAGGCCGTTCAGGCGAATGCTGACCCGTGCCCGCTGCTGATCATGCTCGGCCAGCACCCGCACGCCGATCAGGCCATTCGCATCACCCAGCACGCGGGAGGATCTGGACCGAGGAGCCGGCAGATCGGAAGTGGCCAGAATCAGGCTCGGATAGATCTGGTCCTTGGGGCTGACCACGGCCTTCCATTCATAGGCAGCGGCGAAGCCTGACCCAAAGAAAAGGAACCAAGCGAGCAGGCAACTGGGGAATAGGTTTCGAGTCATGGCCCCATTGTGGCCAACCGTTCGTGAACGAAACAAGCACCTTGCCCCTTGAACTTGCAAACCATGGCCACAGCTTTGGACTCAAGGCAGCATTCCGCTGCAGAATTCCGGAGATTGCCATGACCATCACCCGCTACAACCCGATCAACCTGCAACGTCAGTTTCCCGACGAAATGAAGCACTTTTTCGACAAGTTCTTCGATTCCGGTGAGGACGAACAGTCGAATGTCGTGACCGCACAATGGACCCCGCGAGTCGATATCGTCGAGCAGACCAAACAGTTCGTCATCCACTGTGATGTCCCGGGCGTCGACCCGAAAGACATCGAGATCCACATGGAGAAAGGCGTGCTCAGCATCAAGGGCGAACGCAAGGTCGAAACCAAGACGGAAGACACGAAGTTCACGCGCGTCGAACGGATGCACGGAGTGTTCCATCGTCGTTTCGCCCTGCCCGACTCCGCAGATGCCGAGCACATTTCGGCCACCGGCAAGAACGGTGTCCTCGAGTTGGTCATTCCGAAGCGTGCCGAAAGTACACCGCGCCGAATCGAAATCCGCAGCTGATTCGGGCTGCAGTCGCACATCCAGGCAGGAAGCCCGCGTTGCGGGCTTCTTGCATGTTGGGGCAAGGCCCACGAGGATCAGTGACACGCAAGGAGCGAGCATGAAATTCAAAGACTATTACGACGTTCTGGGTATCTCCGAGAGCGCCAGCGCCGACGAAATCAAGACGGCGTATCGCAAGCTTGCCCGCAAGTTCCATCCGGACGTCAGCAAGGAAAAGGATGCCGAAGAGCGTTTCAAGGCAGTCAACGAAGCCTACGAGGCACTCAAGGACCCGGAAAAACGTCAGGCTTACGATCAACTGAAGCGCCAGGGCTTCCGCACTGGTGACGAAGTGCCGCCGGGTGGATTCGGTGGTGGCGGCGGCGGTTTCGATTTTGACCCGGCCGATCTCAACTCCGGCGGGTTCTCTGACTTCTTCGAGCACCTGTTCGGTGGTGCCCGCGGCGGGCCGAGAGGCGGTGGCCGGCGTGCCAGCCCGCGGCGTGGTCGCGATCTGGAAATGCGTCTGAACCTGAGCCTGGAACAAGCGCACCAAGGCGGCAAACAGCGCGTGTCGTTCATCCGCGATGGCGAACAGAAAACCCTCGAAGTGAAAATTCCGGCCGGTGTGCCGGAAGGTCAGCAGATCCGGCTGGCAGGCCAGGGCGAAGTGGGACCGAATGGATCCGGTGATCTGCTGCTGGTGATCGGACTCGATCCG
>JBEIPT010000340.1:0-4250 GCA_040376895.1 Lysobacteraceae bacterium
CGTTCCTTGATCTTCGACGCCACCAGACCGACCACACCCTGATGCCAATCCGGCTCGAACAGACACAGGACACGCGGCAGGCGTTCCGGCTCCGCCTCAAGGCCCACCAGCAACTGAAGAGCTTGCGTGACCATGTCTTCCTGAACACCCTGGCGCTCGCTGTTGATGTGCGACAGGCGTGTGGCCAACTCGGTGGCTTTGGCAGGGTCGTCGCACAACAGGCATTCGATGCCGATCGCCATGTCTTCGAGGCGGCCCGCAGCGTTGATCCGCGGACCCAGCGCGAAGCCGAGATCGACCGCACTCAGGCGACGCGCTTCGCGGCCACTGGCGGTGATGAGTGCCTGGATGCCCGCGTGCGCTTCACCCTGTTGCATCCGCGCCAATCCGGCGCGCACCAGGGCCCGGTTGTTGCGGTCGAGCGGCACCAGATCGGCGACCGTTCCGAGCGCTACCAGATCGAGCAGCACCGACAGGTCGGGCTCCTTCCGTTCCTCATTGAACCACCCGCGCGCGCGCAAAGCCGCGCGTGTGGCGAGCAAGGTGTAGAAGATCACGCCGACGCCTGCCAGACATTTGCTCGGAAAACCATCGCCATGCTGGTTCGGATTGACGATGGCATGAGCCGGCGGAATTGCCGGCCCGGGCAAGTGGTGGTCGGTGACCAACACCTGCATGCCGGCATCACGGGCAGCAGCCACGCCGGCGACGCAGTTGATCCCGCTATCGACCGTGATCAACAGGTGTGGCGCTTGCGGCGCAATTTCGGCCACCAGCTCGGGGCTCAGACCGTATCCATGCAGAAATCTGTTCGGCACTCGGTAAGCGACCTTGCTGGCGCCGAGCAGTCGCAGGCCACGAACGGCGACGGCCGTGCCGGTAGCGCCATCGGCATCGAAATCACCGACGACGAGCATCGAACGATCGTGTTCGATCGCATCAACCAGCAAGTCGGCAGCGGCATCGATGCCAGACAATGTTTGAGGCGGCAACAGATGCTTGAGACGAAGATCGAGCTCGGCCACAGACCGGATGCCACGTGCGGCATAGACCCTTCGCAACACCAGTGGCCATTGGTCTTCACGCAGAATCGCTGCAGCCGGATCGATCGGACGGCGAACGATGTTCGGCACGGCCTTCATGCCAGCACGAGAGGCTTGCGCCAGAACCGCAGGCGATGCCAGGGCTTGAGCAGGAACCGCTGGCCGGACTCGAACGCGATCCGCACTGGTACACGTCCACTCAGCCAGTCAGCCATTGCGGAAGCCAGAATCGGCCTTAGCTCGGGATCGGCAAATGCGGCCCGCAGATCGAACAGGTCGTGATCGGTGCCCGGCGCCTTCAATGCGGCCAGCAGATCGGCCACCGCTGCACGACCCAGGTGTTTGCCGAGACCTGCGAGCACGACATCATCGCTGCTGATGCGCGTGATGGACGTCGAGACCCTGTTCGGCAATCGTCCGCCACCCCAGAACCACAAACTGTTGATCGCCAGCTGTCCCTGACTGGCACGCACCCGATTGAGCCTGTGTGCATGCAGACTCATCTGCGCTTCGGTCAGCAATCGCTGCCAACGCAATCCTTGGCTGCCACCGGGCATGTGGTCATCGAGGCGATCACCCAAAACCTGCTCCGGCGGACTGAACTCGGGTACTTCGCTGCCTGATGCCAGTTTCAGATACCAACGGTCGGGCGCGGCGACACTCAGTTCATAACCGAGATCACCGAACAGGGGTTTGAGAACGGCGGCAAAATCTTCTGCCTGGGCGCGATCCAGCCCCATGTCACCAAACGCATGTAACCGCAGCGCACTGTGATCGGCCGCAAGATGCACCGGGTCGGCGCGCAGCCATGATGAATGAGCGGCATCCCCGACATCGGCAAGCCGCGACAACGCGGCTTCGCTGAACGCGGCAGGCACACAGGCGAACTCATCGTTGACGAGCGAACGCAGGCCTGCCGGTGCATCCGGCAACCGCTCGGCACGGGCGAGCGTGCCGAGCAGCGACTCAAGCTGACCAACCCGCGCGAGGCGCCTTGGGCTTGGCAACCAGAGCGAAATCATCTTCAAACGTAGCGGACGCCGACGATCTCGTAAGTCTTGCGACCGTTTGCGGCCATGAGTTCGACGGTATCGCCTTCACTCTTGCCGATCATCGCGCGCGCGAGTGGCGAGGTCACCGAGATCAGCCCCTTCTTGATGTCGGCTTCGAGCTCGCCGACGATCTGGTAGGTGGTTTCTTCGTTGCTGTGGATCGCCAGCAGATCGATGGTGGCGCCGAACACGATGCGCGAACCGGCGGCCAGTCGGGACACGTCGATGACCTCGGCAAACGACAGCGCCGCTTCGAGCTCATTGATGCGGCCCTCGATGAACCCTTGCTGCTCACGAGCAGCGTGGTATTCGGCGTTTTCCTTCAAGTCGCCGTGCGCACGCGCTTCGGCAATGGCCAGGATCACGCGCGGGCGATCGACCGACTTCAGCCGTTCGACTTCTTCGCGAAGGCGTTCGACGCCGACTTTGGTGAGGGGAACTCGTTTCATAGGGAGAGGGTCTTGTGCAGTTCCTGAAGCGACGATACGCGCTCAGAATTACGGTGTTCCAACGCCTGCACGAGCGCAAGTGCGCCGGCAACGGTGGTCGAATACGTTACGCCCTTCTGCAGGGCGCCACGGCGGATCGAGAAGGAATCGGCAATGGCCTGCTTGCCTTCGGTGGTATTGATGACAAACGTGATCTCGCCATTCTTGATGGCATCACCAATATGCGGACGGCCTTCGGCGACCTTGTTGATGTGCTCGCAGGCATGACCGTGTGCCTTGAGGAACGCGCAGGTCCCGCCGGTCGCCACCAATGAAAAACCGCGATCGGTCAGCTCACGGGCAACTGCCAGAACCCGTTCCTTGTCGGCATCACGCACACTGACGAATGCCTTGCCGACAGGCGGCGCAGTGATGTTCGCGGCTTCGTGGGCCCGAGCAAACGCTTCGTTGAAGTGTTTGCCAACGCCCATCACTTCGCCGGTGGAACGCATCTCCGGACCAAGGATCGGATCGACGTTCTGGAACTTCGCGAACGGGAAGATCGCTTCCTTGACCGAGTAGTACTGCGGAATCACTTCGCGCGTCACTCCCTGGGCCGCCAACGAACGACCCGCCATGCAGCGCGCGGCGACTTTTGCGAGCGGCACGCCGATCGCCTTCGACACGAACGGCACGGTGCGCGACGCACGCGGGTTCACTTCGAGCACGAAAATGGTGTCGCCCTGAATCGCGAACTGCGTGTTCATCAGGCCGACCACCTTGAGTTCACGCGCCATCACCCGAACCTGATCACGCAGACGATCCTGCAATTCTGCCGACAGGGTGTAAGGCGGCAACGAACAACTGGAGTCGCCGGAATGGACACCGGCTTCTTCGATGTGTTCCATGATGCCGCCGATCAACACCTCGCCATCGAGATCGGCCACTACGTCGACATCCACTTCGATCGCGTTGTCGAGGAAACGATCCAGTAGCACGGGCGACTCGTTCGACACACGAACGGCCTCGGTGATGTAACGCTTCAGGTCGGCATCGGAATAAACCACTTCCATCGCCCGGCCACCGAGCACGTAACTCGGCCGCACGACCAGCGGATAACCGATCAACTGCGCCAATGCGATGGCTTCATCCGGATTCCGCGCAGTGCGATTCGGCGGCTGATTGAGCCCCAGCTTCTGGATCATCAACTGGAAGCGCTCACGGTCTTCGGCGAGATCGATCGAATCCGGCGAGGTGCCGATGATCGGCACACCATTTGCCTCGAGAGCACGTGCGAGCTTCAGCGGGGTTTGCCCGCCGTACTGCACGATCACACCTTTCGGCTTCTCGAGATCGACGATCTCGAGCACGTCCTCCAGCGTCACCGGCTCGAAGTAAAGCCGATCGGAGGTGTCGTAGTCGGTCGATACGGTTTCCGGATTGCAGTTGACCATGATCGTTTCGAAACCGTCTTCGCGCAGTGCCAGCGAGGCGTGCACACAGCAGTAGTCGAACTCGATGCCCTGGCCGATGCGGTTCGGGCCACCGCCGAGCACGATGATCTTGTTGCGGTTCGTCGGCTCCGCCTCGCACTCGTCCTCATAGGTCGAGTACAGGTAGGCCGTGGATGTGGCGAATTCGGCTGCGCAGGAATCGACTCGCTTGTAGACCGGACGCACTTTCAGCGCACGCCGCAGCATGCGGATGGCATCTTCGTTCGTGCCGGC